>JBFGZP010000549.1:0-1500 GCA_041586695.1 Thauera sp. | reverse complement strand
GGCCCAGGCCGAAGCGGCCAATCACGAGGCCGGCGCGCGCGCCCAGGCCGAGACCCTGGGCGAGGCCGCGCGTCTCGCCGCCGTGCGCACCGAAGAGGCTGCGGCGCAGCTCGCGACCGCCATGCAGCAGAGCGGCTTCGCGAGCGAGGCGGACTACCGTGCGGCCGCCCTCGCGCCCGCTGCGCTCGATGCCATGGTGGCCGCGCTGCAGGCCTTCGACGAGTCGCACGCCGCCGCGCGCGAGCGCCACGTCCGCGCCCTCGCGACGCTCGAAGGACTGGTCCGTCCCGATCTTCCCGCGCTCGAGGCCGCCGCCGCCACCGCGCGTGAGCGCCTGGAGCAGACACTCGGCGAACTCGGCCGGCAGCACGGCGAGCTCGCTCGTACCGACGCCACGCTGGCCACGCTCGCCGCGATCGCCCGCCAGACCGGCGAGATCGAGGCGCAGTACCGCGTCGCCGGCCATGTCGCCGCCGTCGCCAACGGCGAGAACGGACGCAATCTCACCTTCCAGCGCTACGTCCTCGCCGCCCTGCTCGACGACGTGCTGCGCGCGGCCTCGCATCGCCTGAAAGCAATGAGCCGTGGTCGCTACCTGCTGCAGCGCCGCGAGGACGTCGCCGACGGCCGCCGCGCCGCAGGCCTCGATCTCGAGGTGATGGACGACTACACCGGTCGCTCCCGTCCGGCCAGCACGCTGTCCGGCGGCGAGGGTTTCATGGCCTCGCTGTCGCTCGCACTCGGTCTGTCCGACGTGGTGCAGGCCTACGCCGGCGGCATGCAGCTCGAGACCCTGTTCATCGACGAGGGCTTCGGCAGCCTCGATCCCGAATCCCTGGACATGGCGATGAAGACCCTGGTCGACCTTCGGCAAAAGGGACGGATGGTGGGCGTGATCTCCCATGTGGAGGAGATGAAGCAGCAAATCGACGTCGCCCTCGAGGTTGTGCAGGACGTGCGCGGGAGCCGTGTCCGGCTGCGCCTCTGACCCGTCCGGTTCGCCGGCCTGTCGGAATTGTCCGACGTCGGATTAGGACCGGGCCGATGGGCGTTGCGCGGGGGCGTTCCTAGAATGGACTCATGCGCTGACCGACCAGGGTCGGAAACAATCCCGGCGCTCGAAGACCCCCATCAACAGGAGAAATCGCCATGAATACCGACATCATCGAGGGCAACTGGAAACAACTCAAGGGCAAGGTCCAGCAGCAGTGGGGCAAGCTCACCGACGACGACCTCGACGTCATCGATGGTCGGCGCACCGAGCTTGCCGGCCGTGTCCAGGAGCGTTACGGCATCACGCGGGACGAAGCCGAAAAGCAGATCAAGGACTGGGAAGACCGCTTCTGATCCGCCGCCATTCCCGCGCCGAGCAGGCGGGCCGCCAGGCTCGCCGCGCGGCGGCGAATCCGCCTCAAGGAGAACATCATGCTTAGCTATGCCGTCATCTTCTTCATCATCGCCATCATCGCCGCCGTGCTGGGTTTCGGCGGGATCGCCGCG
>JBFGZP010000548.1:0-1511 GCA_041586695.1 Thauera sp. | reverse complement strand
GTGCGGCGTGTTGAAAATGTAGTGCAGCGCGATCGTGAGTTCGACCGTGCCGAGGTTGGACGACAGGTGGCCGCCGGTCTTGGATACCGACTCGATCAGGAACGCGCGCAGCTCATCGGCGACTGCGCCGAGTTCGCGGCGCTCGAGCGCGCGCAGGTCGGCGGGGTTGCTGATGCGTTCCAGATGCGGGTAGGGCGACATGGGGTTGTCCGGTATGGGGGGCGGGTTCAGAACGAGCGATGGACGATGTAATGCGCCAGCGCCGCCAGGCGGCCGGCACGCTCGCCGAACGGGGCAAGGGTGTCGCGGGCGTCGGCGAGCATGTCGGCGGCGAGGCGCTTGGCATCGCTCAGGCCCAGCAGGCTGACGTAGGTGGGCTTGTCGTTGTCGGCATCCTTGCCGGCCGTCTTGCCCAGCGTGGCGGTGTCGGCCTCGGCGTCGAGGATGTCGTCGACGACCTGGAAAAGCAGGCCGACCACCTTGGCGTAGTGGTCCAGGCGCTCGAGCTCCGCCGCGGCAGGCGGGGTGCCCGCGCGTGCGCCGAGCAACACCGACGCGCGGATCAGCGCGCCGGTCTTGTGGATGTGCATGAATTCGAGCTCTTCGCGCGACAGCTGTTTGCCCACCGCGGCGAGGTCGATCGCCTGGCCGCCGGCCATGCCGCGCGAGCCCGACGCGGTGGCGAGCAGGCCGATCATGGCAAGCTGGTCTGCCGGGGCGTTGCACAGGGGCACATCGCTCAGGACCTGGAAGGCGAGCGTCTGCAGCGCATCGCCGACGAGCAGGGCGGTGGCCTCGTCGTACTCGACATGCACGGTCGGCTTGCCGCGCCGCAGGACATCGTCGTCCATGCAGGGCATGTCGTCGTGCACGAGCGAATAGGCATGGATGAGTTCGACCGCACAGGAAACGCGATCGAGGCGTTCGACGGCTGCGCCGGCGAAGTCGCCGGCGGCGTGGACGAGCAGGGGGCGGACACGCTTGCCGCCGCCCAGCACTGCGTAACGCATCGCCGAATGCAGGCGCTGCGGGGCGATTGTCGCGTCGGGCAGTGCCGCGGCAAGCGCCGTCTCGGTGCGTTTCTGGATGCCGCCCATCCAGTCGGCAAACCCGTTCGAGCCATTGTTCGCGGCGCTCACGTCGGCTCCCCCTTGCCTTCGGCCTGGAACCCGTCGTCGGCGAAATCGGTCAGTGCTTCACCTTCGAGCTTCTTGACGCGCTGTTCGGCATCGGCGAGGGTGGTCTGACAGTAGCGCAGCAGGCCTACGCCGCGCTGGTAGCGCGCCAGGGCTTCTTCGAGCGGCAGATTGCCCGACTCCATGTCCTGAACGATGGCCTCGAGCTCGGATACCGCGGCTTCGAAGGATTTGGGGGAGGGCGCCGTCTTTGGCATGTATGAATATCTGCGCGGCAAAAGCGGGAAAATAACCGATCGGGCGTCTGGCGGTCAAACTGCGTCTCGCTTAAACTAGCGTGTTCTATTGTCCGGATTTCTGGTCCCAGAGGGGAGG
>JBFGZP010000547.1:0-1516 GCA_041586695.1 Thauera sp. | reverse complement strand
GTGCGTGATCTGGTTCGGCTCCTTGCTGCTCCAGGTGACGAGGAACATCACGCGGCAGTAGCACTTCAGCGCCGCCGGCGATGCGAACCACACCGAGTTCGGACAATCCTCGCAAACGGTGCTGGCCGTGGGGCGGCGGGACGCGTCCAATGCGCCCAAGGTTGGGCTTGCGGGGGGCAGGGGCGTGCGCGTCCACACCGGCTCCTCTACGGTCGCCGCGGGGGCGCTTGACGCTTCCGTCGCTGCGTCCATCGCCGCGCCCCCGTTCATCTGCGGCGCCAGTTTCGCCAGGGCGGCGTCGATCAGTGCTTCCTCGCTCGTCTCGTACAGTTCGCTCATGGGTCTTCTCCTTGGTTGAAAGCTGCTGCCGCCGCAATTCCATGGCGGGATCGGTAAAGCTCAGCGGCAGCTGCGAATCGACAGCCGCCCAAATGACCTGGGCCTTGAATTCGGGGGTGCCGCTGACGGTGATCTGCCGGCCATAGCGCGCCAGCGCCAGGCCAAGGGCGGCCCGAACGCCCTCGCGCGTGGCTTCACGCGACACCTGCAGCCGGTCGCCGTCGTCGCGCACGGCCGACGATCCGGCGCGAAAGACGATCGTGCCTTTCTTGGTGATGTTGTCCTGGACCGGGACAGGGCAGGGCCTCTGGAGCAACACCCCCGCCTCGCCACGGCCCGAGAGGGTGTTGCCCTTGAGCCCCTGGCGGGCCTCACGCGCACGCAGCGCGGCCAGCGCCTCGGCGTTCCCCTGCAGGGCCTCGTGCTTCAACCAGTCGGCCCACGCCCGCCGCCTGAAACCCTGGCACAGCGCCTCGCGCTCTTTCGCATACGCCGCATGGATCCCGGCCAGGCGCTCGGTGAGCGCCCGGCTCGCCTGCCCGTAGAGCGCCTTCTTGCTGATGCCTCTGCCCCTGTCTTGTCCACCCACCACCTTGATCGTCGCCCGCCACAGCCGGTTGGCCCGCCGGGCGTCCTCGATGGCGCGCGCCTTGCGCCGCCGCGCGCTCGCCAGCGCGTCGGCGCGCCCCGCCAGATGGCGCTGCTGCTCGGCCTGGTAGCGGGCATAGAGCGCGGCGGTATCGACCCGTAGCCGCACAGGGGGCTTGTCGTAGTGGCGTCGGCTCGAGCCGGGCGCCTGATCGGGCGCGTATTGGAACGCATGAGGGGACGTGTGCTGGAACGTGAGCTCGGGCGGCGCCTCGAACGGCCCCAGCCGCGCCTCGAGGGCAGGCCGCGAGAGATCGCGGGCGACGGTGCTCGCCTTCACTCGCGTCCCGTCTGTAGCTTCCACCACCAGGCCGTTGCCGCGCGCTCGCAGCACCAGACCGTTGTCCGTCATGACCTGGTGCAGCGCGGCCCAGGAGGGCGCTGCGCGCATGTCATCGAGACACCCCCGCCGCACCCAGCCGACGAGAGACTCGATGCCGGCATGGCACTCCATGTCCGCCGCCCGCCCCTCGGCCACGGAGCGGCGCGACTGGTGGTTGTCGGCTTCCAGGCCGTAGTCGCGCTCGAG
>JBFGZP010000546.1:0-1520 GCA_041586695.1 Thauera sp. | reverse complement strand
GACCTGTTCAAGGACTTCCCGACGCTGCGCTTCGTGATCCCGCACGGCGGCGGCGCCGTGCCTTACCACTGGGGCCGCTTCCGCGGCCTGGCGCAGGAGATGAAGCACCCGCAGCTGAAGGATCACCTGCTGAACCACATCTATTTCGATACCTGCGTGTACCACCAGCCGGGCATCGACCTGCTGACCAAGGTGATCCCGGTCGAGAACGTGCTGTTCGCCTCGGAGATGATCGGCGCGGTGCGCGGCATCGACCCCGAGACCGGTCACTACTACGACGACACCAAGCGCTACATCGACGGTGCCGACCTGACCGCCAGGGAGCGCCACCAGATCTACGAAGGCAACGCACGCCGGGTCTATCCGCGCCTGGACGAGGCGCTCAAGGCCCGCGGCCGCTGAAACCAGAAACGGGAGACGAGCATGAGCATGAACAATCTGGGCGTTGTCAAACGCAACATCGTCCGCGCCGACAAGGCCGCGGTGGAAAAGCTGTCGCGCTTCGGCGTCGCCACCATCCACGAAGCCCTGGGTCGCGTCGGCCTGATGAAGCCCTACATGCGCCCGATCTACCCCGGTGCGTCCATCTGCGGCACCGCCGTCACGATCCTGCTGCAGCCGGGCGACAACTGGATGATGCACGTCGCCGCCGAGCAGCTGCAGCCGGGCGACGTCGCCGTGGCCGCATGCACCACGGACAACGAGGACGGCTTCTTCGGCGACCTGCTCGCCACCTCCTTCCAGGCGCGCGGCGCCAAGGGCCTGATCATCGACGGCGGGGTGCGCGACGTGAAGGACCTCGCCGAGATGAACTTCCCGGTGTTCTCCCGGGCCATCCATGCCAAGGGCACGATCAAGGCCACACTCGGCTCGGTCAACGTGCCGGTGGTGTGCGCCGGCGCGCTGGTGAATCCGGGTGACGTGGTCATCGCCGACGTCGATGGCGTCGTCGTGGTGCCGGCGGCAATCGCCCAGCAGGTGGCCGACGCCGCCGAGAAGCGCGAATCCTTCGAGGGCGAAAAGCGCGCCAAGCTGGCTTCCGGCGTGCTCGGGCTCGACATGTACAAGATGCGCGAGCCGCTGGAAAAGGCCGGCCTCAAGTACATCGATTAAGGCGATGTCCTTGTCCGCCAGCCCCAGGGAGTGGCGCGGCGAGACAACCGATACCGAAGGAAGAAGAAGAACATGGAATTCCAGAAAACCCCGGGCTGGCTCGACTGGTATGCTGGCCCCGCCACGCCCCGCTTCAAGGTGCCCGCCGGCGCGGTGGACGCACACTGCCACGTGTTCGGACCGGGTGCCGAATTCCCCTACGCGCCGGAGCGCAAGTACACGCCCTGCGATGCGAGCAAGCAGCAGCTCTACGCCCTGCGCGATCACCTCGGTTTCGCCCGCAACGTCGTCGTCCAGGCCACCTGCCACGGCGCGGACAACCGCGCCATGGTCGATGCGCTGGTCAATTCCGGTGGCAAGGCGCGCGGGGTCGCAACGGTGCGCCGCTCGATCAGCGACCAGGAACT
>JBFGZP010000545.1:0-1530 GCA_041586695.1 Thauera sp. | reverse complement strand
GGCGCCTCGGTGCCGCCGGGGGCGGTGGCGTTGATGCGGATGCCGTTCTTCGCCTGCTCCATCGCGATCGACGCGGTGAGCGCATTCACGCCGCCCTTGGCCGCCGCGTACGGCACGCGATGGATGCTGCGGGTGGCGATCGACGACACGTTGACGATCACCCCCTTCTTCTTCTTCACCATGAAGGGCAGCACGGCCCGGCAGCACCACAGGGTCGGGAACAGCGAGCGCCGGATCTCGGCCTCGATCTGCGCCTCCTCGTAGTGCTCGAAGGGCTTGGCCCAGATCGTGCCGCCGACGTTGTTGATCAGCACGTCGACGCGCTTGAACCTCGCCAGGCATTCGGCCACCACGGCCTCCGCGCCGGCAAAGGTCTCGAGGTCGGCCTGGAAGCCCGCCGCCTTGCCGCCGGTCTCGGTGATCTCGGCCACGACCTCGTGGATGAGGTCGGCGCGGTCTACCGCCAGCACCGTGCCGCCCTCGGCGGCGATGGCCATCGCCACGCCGCGGCCGATGCCCTGGGCGGCGCCGGTGACGATGACGACCTTGCCGACGAATCGATTCGCGCCGCTCATACCGTTGCCGCCTCGGTTGACGACGAGAACTTCTCGAACAGGAAGTTCTTCGGCGTGATGCCGACGCCGGCCATCCACTTGCGCACGCCCTCGACCATCGGCGGCGGACCGCAGACATAGACGTCGACGTTGCCGTCGTGCAGGTCCCACTCCGACAGGTGGTCGGTGACGTAGCCGAGCTTCGGATGCCCGCTGCCGGCATCGACGACGCAGGTGAAGTAGTCGAAGTGCGGCATCGCCGCCTTCAGCGCCTCGAGCGCCTCGAGCTCGACCAGGTCGGAGACCGTATTGACACCGTAGGCGAGCCGGATCGGCTCGGTGCCGGGGTTGTCCTTCAGGCACAGCAGCATCGACAGGAAGGGCGCCAGGCCGGTGCCACCCGCCAGCATCAGCACCGGGCGCTCGACCGGGCGCAGGTAGAAGCTGCCGTAGGGGCCGCTGAACATCATGAAGTCGTCGACCTTCGCCTTGTGCCGCATGTAGGTGCTCATCAGGCCGTCGGGCACGTCGCGAATGAGGAAGGACAGCTCGGTCTGGTTGGGCGCAGAACTGAACGAGAACGAGCGCGTTTCCTTCGTCCCCGGCACCTGTAGGTTCACGTACTGCCCGGGCAGGAAGCCGACCGGCGTCTCCGATTTCAGGGTGAAGGACACCGTGGTCGGCGAGCCGCGGTCGATCTTCGCCATCTTCCCGCCATAGGTGCCCACCTCGGTCTTGCACGCCGCCGACGAGGCGGGGACGCGCACGACGCAGTCGGACGTGGGTTTCATCTGGCAGGTGAGGACGTAGCCTTCGGCCGCCTCGTCCTCGGTCAGGGCATCGTCGATGTAGACGCCCATCTCGAAGCTGCCGCTCTCGCAGTGGCACTTGCAGGTGCCGCAGGCGCCGTCACGACAGTCGAGCGGGATGTTGATCTTGGCGCGGTAGGCCGCGTCGCAGACCAGTTCGTCCGCTT
>JBFGZP010000544.1:0-1554 GCA_041586695.1 Thauera sp. | reverse complement strand
GGCCGATGCGTTGCACTTCATCGCCGACCAAGGCCTTCTGGACCGCAGCCGCATCCTCGACGGCCTGCCGCATCCGTCGGGCGCGAACGCCGAGCGCATCGCCTATTTCCTGGGCAGGAAGAGCCGCAGCGCGCTGTCCGCGAAGACCGACCCCGACAAGCTCGACCGCGCCCGCGAGGACATGATCAGGAAGGTGATGGCGCTGGCCTGACACCCCCTGCTCACGGCTCACCGAGCCGCCCTTGTGGCGGGTTGTCGGGTCGGTAGGGACGCGTCGTGACAGGCGCTGGTGATGCGGACGGGCGAGTCCTGAAGGGGGCGCTCAGTCTGCTGCCTGGCCGGGCGACAGCGCATGCCACACGGCCTCCTGCTCAAGGGCGAGCCCTTCGCGGCTCATCGCGCGGCACAGCGCCAGCACCTCGCCCGGCGCGCCGAGCGCATCCAGCCGGGCCGTGGCGGCCATGAATGCGGCGTGATTGTCGCGCCAGATCGCCTGGCCGCCGTAGCGCAACAGCAGGTCTTCCCACCCCGGCATCAGCCAGAAGGAGCAGGGCGTTCGGCTGTGCTCGAGCAGCCGGGCATAGTTCTGCAGCCCCACGCCATCGTAGTCGGCAAACAGGATGAGCTCGGGCGCGCGGCTGTCGCGGGCGAGCCAGGACAGCAAGCGCGCCGGAATCTGTCCGCCGTAGTAGGCGACGCTCGCCCGGGTGCCGGCCGGAAGCCAGTCCATTCGATCGAAAAGCGCCTGGTTCTCCACGAGCCAGAGCGGTTCGTCGGACTGCCAGTTGTCCTCCGGCCGGATCGCCAGCACGCCGGCACCAGCGGCCGCCGTGACTGGTGACAGCTCGAGGATGCGTCCCGGCCCATGGCGCCAGCACACGTCCTCGCCACTGGCCTTGAGCAGCAGGTAATGAAAGTCGTGACTGGTGACGCCGGCTTTGCTGTCGCGGTGCGTGGCGACGTTCGCCGCGCGTCGGGGCAGATCTTCGGGCAGGGTACGCGGTGCGTCGGGCCGCATCGTGCGCAGGACGCTCTCGAGCGCCGCGCGATGGGTGACCCGATAGACGACGCCGCGGCCCTGGGGGCGGGCGGCGAGCGCGCCGGTGCGCCGGCCGAGCTCGTCGAGTGCCTTCTTCTGCGCCTCGGTGAAGAGGCTCGCGGGCGCATCGCCCGATGCCTCGAGGAGTCGCACGAGCGCCGCGGCGAGGCTGCGGCTCATGGTTGTTCGAGCGCCTCCAGCCGCTCGATGATCTGCCAGCCCTGACGGCTGATCAGGTTGTGCCCGTTGTGGTTGGCAATCGGTACGCAGTAGCGTGCGGTGATCAAGGGCGCAGGAGAGGCGAAGATCAGCGCGAAGCCGAAGTCCCCGGCGGTCTCGATGAGGCTTCTCTGGTTGCGCTGGTCGAGCGCCGAGGCTTCGTCCAGATAGCACACTGCCTGCACCTCGTGGCGCTTGTCCTTCATCTGGTGAAGCAGCGCGAGCCCGGTGACGAGCTTGGCCATCAGCACCGTGCCGTTGGAGGCCGCGCTGTCGATGTCGGCGAAGGCCTCGGG
>JBFGZP010000543.1:0-1558 GCA_041586695.1 Thauera sp. | reverse complement strand
CCGATCTACCTGATCTGGAAGGACAGCGGTCTGCTCGACACGGTGACCGGCCTGGTGATCATCTACACGCTGATCAACCTGCCGATCGCGGTGTGGATGGCCTTCACCTACTTCAACGAAGTGCCGAGGGAGATCCTGGAGGCGGGCCGCATCGACGGCGCCAGCACCTGGCAGGAGATGATTCACCTGCTGCTGCCGATGTCCCTGCCCGGAATCGCCTCGACCGGCCTGCTGCTGCTGATCCTGTCGTGGAACGAGGCCTTCTGGAGCATCAACCTGTCGAGCGCCAGCGCGGCCCCCCTGACGGTGTTCATCGCTTCCTACTCCAGTCCCGAGGGTCTGTTCTGGGCCAAGCTCTCGGCTGCCTCGCTGCTGGCGATCGCACCGATCCTGGTGGTGGGCTGGCTGTCGCAGAAGCAGCTCGTGCGCGGCCTCACCTTCGGCGCGGTCAAGTGAGCGACGCAATGGTCACGCACCTGATCTGCGACTGCGACGGCGTGCTGATCGACAGCGAGTCGATCTCGCTCGAGGTGCTGGTCGAGGAACTCGGCCGGCACCTGCCGGGACGCGATCTCACGGTCGCCCTGAGCGCACGCATGGGGCTTCCGCTGCAAAACCTGCTCGAGGAGATGGCCGCCGAGTTCGGCTTCAGCCTCGCCGGGATCGACGTTCCCGGCCTCGACCGCCGCCTCGAGCAGGAGATCGCGCAGCGCGTCGGCCCGGTGCGGGGGGTGGCGGAGGCGCTCGATGCGATCGCCCTGCCCACCGCCGTGGCGAGCAACAGCAACGGACCCCGGGTGCGTGAGACGCTGCAACGGGCGGGCCTGTGGTCGAGGTTCGAGGGCCGTGTCTTCACCGCCGACGTGGTCGGTGCGCCGAAGCCGCAACCCGACGTGTACCTGGCCGCCTGTTCAGCCTTCGGCGTCGCCCCTGGCGCCTGCGTCGTCGTCGAGGACAGCGTGACCGGCGTGACCGCGGCCGCAGCCGCGGGCATGCGGGTGCTCGGCTTCACCGGCGCCGGCCACGTCACGCCCGGCCTCGACCAGCGGCTGCTGGCAGCGGGCGCGATCCAGATCTTTACCGAAATGCGGGCGCTGCCCGCCCTGATCCGGGACATGCGCGCAGCAAACGCGTCGCGCGCACTCTCGAACTGAATTTAGAGCGGGCCCGGCCCGCACAAAGGAGACTCATCATGGCAAGCGTCGTCGTTCGCAATCTGAAGAAAATGTACGATGAAACCGAGGTAATGCGGAACATCAACCTGGAAATCGCCGACGGGGAATTCGTCGTCTTCGTCGGTCCGAGTGGCTGCGGAAAATCCACCCTGCTGCGCATGATCGCGGGCCTGGAAGAGATCAGCGATGGCGACCTGTTCATCGGTGACCAGCGCGTGAACGACGTGGTGCCCGCCAAGCGCGGCATCGAGGTTCGACAGCGGTTCGTCGAACAGGAACACCTTGGGCTCGCGGGTGATGGCGCGGCCGATCGCCACGCGCTGGCGCTGGCCGCCGGAGAGGTGCTTGGGCTTGCGGTCGAGCAGGTGGTCGATGTGCAGGAT
>JBFGZP010000542.1:0-1562 GCA_041586695.1 Thauera sp. | reverse complement strand
TGCGCGTTTTCATCGACTTTCTGCTCGAGCGCTTCGGGCCGCAGCCCTACTGGGATCAGATCGAGTGACGCGATCGGGATAGGGGCGGTCAGCTTACCTGACCGTTCCCCTCCCACACCACCCGGCATGCGGGTCCGCACCGGGCGGTTCGAGCAGTTGAGGTCATGAGAGCCGTGGCACGCCGAGCCGGTCGAAATAGGCGATAGGCATCGCTCGGTTCAGTGCCATACGGCTGTTTCGCCACCAGCACCGACTGTTCGCGGCCACCTTGCGGGCGTCCGCCTCCGAGGCCCCCAACGCCTTCAACTCCCGATACATCGTCGTTCCCCGACGCCAGTGCTTGAGCTGTAGCGCACGCAACCGATGCCGCAGCCACTCGTCGAGTTCGCGGAACACCTGCGGCGTCTGCGCAAGCTGGAAGTAAGCCTTCCAACCCGGCATGTAGGTCCGGAGCCGTTCCGCCACCTCCGGCAGGCTACGCCCGCCCGAGCGACGCGTCATTTCTCGGATGCGTTGCTTGTAGGTCTCTTTTGCCTTGGCCGCGACCTTGCACTTAACCTGAGCACCCGGGCCGTACCAGAAGGCATAACCCAGAAACTTCCGGCCAGATGCGGGTGCAACCGCCGTCTTGGCAACGTTTACCTTCAGATGCAGCCGGTCATAGAGCCGACGCAGCCCGTCGAGCACCCGTTCGCCCGCGCGGCGACTGCGCACATACACGTTGCAGTCGTCGGCGTAGCGAACGAAGCGATGGCCACGCCTCTCCAGTTCCCGATCCACCTCGTCGAGCAGCACATTGGCCAAGAGCGGCGACAGCGAACCGCCTTGCGGCGTGCCCTCGTACCGCTGCATGACCACGCCGCCATCCATGATCCCGGCCACGAGGTAACGACGAGTCAGCCGCAGTACGGCCTTGTCGTCGATTCGCCTCGATAGCCGTTCCATCAGGATGTCGTGATTGACCCGATCGAAGAATTTCTCCAGATCCACATCGACCACCACCCGGTAGCCGTCCTGCACGTAGCGCTGTGCATCGAGCACGGCGTCGTGCGCGCGGCGTCCCGGTCGGAAGCCGTAGCTGTGTTCCGAGAAGGTCGGATCAATGATGGGCTGCAAGACTTGCAGCAGGGCTTGCTGGATCAGCCGATCCGTCACCGTCGGTATTCCCAATTCCCGCACCCCGCCACCGGGCTTCGGAATCTGCACGCGCCGAACCGGCTCGGGCCGGTAGCTGCCGTCCAGTAAGGCTTCCCGAATCCGGGGCCAGTGCGTCTTCAGGTGCTCCGCCGTCTCGGCAATCGTCCGTCCATCCACCCCGGCACTGCCGCGATTGGCTTTGACGCGCTTCCACGCCAGCACCATGTTCGCGCTCGCGAGCGCCTGCGCAAGCAGGCCGTCCCGCCCTGAGCCTCCGGTTTCGCGCCGCGCCGGCCGTGCTTCATCACGTACCACTTCGCGCTCGGCTTCACCTCGCCCTCCCGCGATACGCCCCGCCTGAGCGGACTTCTGATGCATTGCACCTCCGAGCGACATGGCCATCGGCCCTCCTACTCGTTCGGCCC
>JBFGZP010000541.1:0-1570 GCA_041586695.1 Thauera sp. | reverse complement strand
GCCGCCTTGTCGTCGCGGTAGCCGACGCTCTTCATCAGCGGGATGGTGAAGGTGCCGGTGGTGACGACGTTGGCGATCGAGGAGCCGGAGATCAGGCCGGTGCTGGCCGATGCCACCACCGCCGCCTTCGCCGGTCCGCCGCGCATGTGTCCGAGCAGGGCGATCGCCGACTTGATGAAGTAGTTGCCCGCGCCCGCGGTCTCGAGCAGCGCGCCGAACAGCACGAACAGGAAGATGAAGCTCGACGACACGCCCAGCGCCACGCCGAACACGCCTTCGGTGGTGAGCCACAGGTGGCTCATGCCCTTCGACAGCGAGGCGCCGCGGTGGGCGATGACGTCCGGCATGTACTGGCCGAAGAAGATGTAGATCAGGAACACGATGGCCAGGATCACCATCGGCAGGCCGAGGGCACGGCGCGCCGCCTCCAGCAGCAGGGTCAGACCGATGACGGCCGACACCAGGTCGAGCGTCGTCGGCGTGCCCGGGCGCTGCGCCAGCTCGGCGTAGAAGATGAACAGGTAGGCCGAGCAGAAGGCCGCCGCCGCGGCCAGGACCCAGTCGTAGATCGGAATGTAGTCGCGCGGCGAACTCTTCGTCGCCGGGTAGGCGGCGAAGGCCATGAACACGGCGAAGGCGAGGTGGATGGAGCGCGATTCGGTGTCGTTGAGCACGAAGATGCCGAACGAGAACGGCAGCGGCGACGCGATCCAGAGCTGGAACAGCGACCAGGCGAGGGCGACGACGAGCAGCAGCTTCGCCGCGGCCCCGGTCGGCTTTCGCCCCCCGGTGTCGGCTTCGGCGACGATCTGCTTGAGTTCCTCCTCGGTCAGCTCGTGGTGATGCGGCTTGCTCTTGCCTTTCTGGACTGCCATGACCATCCCTCCCCCGTCCGTGCGGATCGGTTCCCGGACTCCGGGACGGCAACGGCGGTGAGGCCCGCAGCGTCGAACCGCGCCCCGGCCTCGATCACGAGGCGGGGGCCGGGGTCCATGTCCCGAATTCAGTTGCGCTCAACGACACACGGCGGCAAATCGATGATCGGCCGCCGTGCGGAAAACTCAGCCTGCGGCTCCCGCGGGAGCCGCAGCTGCAGGGCGGCCGGCGCCACGGGGCGCCGGCCCGGACATCACATCCAGCCCTTTTCCTTGTAGTACTTCACGGCGCCCTCGTGCAGCGGCGCGGTGAGGCCGTTCTTGATCATGTCCTTCGGGTCGAGGTTGGCGAATGCCGGGTGCAGCTTCTTGAAGTCCTCGAAGTTCTCGAACACCGATTTCACCAGCGCATAGACGGTCTCGTCCGGCACCTTGGTGGAGCTCACGAAGCTGGCGACGACACCGAAGGTCTCGGTCGGATCGGGGTTGTTCGCGTACAGGCCGCCCGGAATCGTGACCTTGGCGAAGTAGGAATTCGCGGCCACGAGCTTGTCCACGCCCGCGCCGGTGATCGATACCAGCTTGGCGCCGCAGGTGGTGGTCGGATCCTGGATGTTCGCCGCCGGGTGGCCGACGGTGTAGGCGAAGCCGTCGATCTTGTTGTCGCACAGCGCGGCGCTGTGCTCGTCGGGCTT
>JBFGZP010000540.1:0-1575 GCA_041586695.1 Thauera sp. | reverse complement strand
TGTGGGCGTTCGGGGCTGCGCTCGCGATCGCCGCGGGCGGGTGCCCGTGGTCGCGAAACGCGCCGCGTTGCGAGGTGGCGCGCCCGGCTTGCTGGAAATGACGTTGTTCGGAGATAATGCGCGTCCTTCCTGGCCGGGATGGCGGAATCGGTAGACGCAGCGGACTCAAAATCCGCCGCTGGCGACAGTGTGAGGGTTCGAGTCCCTCTCCCGGCACCAAAGGCTCGCGATTCTGGAGCACGAGCCCCCGGAAATCAAATCCCCGCTTGTTTCATTTTTCGCCTCCGCCGTGCGGCGCGGATTCGCCGCGCAGCGTTCCGGCGGCACTCGCGGCATCGCTGATCGCGAGCACGGCGGGATGGGTCAGCCTCCGTTCGACCGAAATGGCATAGTACGTCTCGATCACGCCGTCGGCCTCGCCGAGCCGGCGCATGCCGCTTTGGGTGCACAGCTGCTCGCCGGCCAGCGAAGCGCTGGGGAAGATGCCGGCGCCGGCCTCGGCGAAGGCGCGCATCAGCGCGCTGTCGTCGAACTCGCCGACGATGCGCGGGCGCAGGTGGGCGGCCTCCATCCAGCGCATCAGCGGCGTTCGCACCGCCGCCTCCTGGCCCGGCAACAGCATCGGCGCGCCATCGAGGCTGCGCGGGAACACCCCCTTCAGGCTGTCGGCCAGCGCCGGCGTGGCAAAGAAGCCGATGGTGGATTCGCCGAGCTTGTGGCTGTATCCGCGCACGTCCATGTTCGAAGGCATCGGATTGTCGGCAAGGACGACGTCGAGCTTGTGGATGGCGAGGTCGCCGAGCAGCGAGTCGAGCTTGCCCTCGCGGCAGACGATGCGCATCGGCTCGGGCAGGCTCATCGACGGCGCCAGCAGCAGCCATGCGATCGCCTTCGGCACGACGTCGGCGACGCCGACGCGGAACGGCGCAGCGCGGCCGGTGGCACGACTGTTCAAGGCCTCCTCGAGCTCGCTGCCGAGGCGGAAAATCTCCTCGGCGTAGTCCAGCACCATGCGTCCGGTTTCGGTCAGCGCCAGGCGGCGGCCCTGGCGCTTGAACAGGGTCACGCCGAGCGTGGCCTCGAGCGTGGCGATCTGGCCCGACAGCGTTTGCGGCGCCAGGCCCGATCGCTCGCTGCCGCGAACGATGCCGCCGGCGCGTGCCACGGTCCAGAAATGGTGGAGCTGCCTGTAGTTCAGCATCGGGACCCTCTTCTTGAGATTGTTCGATAAAACGGGATTAACATTCTGCTGAACCGAGATTTTATCGAACGGTCACAGGCTTAGTATCCATCAAGCGCCAATCTCACGAGGTGGGCGCGCAACGATAAAGGAGACTGAGCATGCGAATCGATCTGCATTGTGACAATGTTGAAGCGGCCCCCGGTCTGCGCGACTACGTGACGCGGCGGATGAGCTTCGCCATCGGGCGCTTCCGCGACCACATCCAGTGGGCGCGGGTGAAAGTGGCCGACGTCAATGGCCCGCGCGGCGGCGCAGACAAGCGCTGCGTCGTCCAGCTGCGGCTGCGTAACCTGCCCGACGTGGTGTTCGCCATCACCCAGATCGAGGTCCGC
>JBFGZP010000539.1:0-1578 GCA_041586695.1 Thauera sp. | reverse complement strand
TCGGGCAGCAGCATCTCGATCGTCGCGCGCTGGCCCGAGCCCGGGTTGCCGACGTTGAAGCGCTTGCCCTTGAAGTCCTCGAACTTCTTGATCTCGGCTTCCTTGCGCGCCAGCACCGTCAGCGGCTCCGGATGCACCGAGAACACCGAGCGCAGCTCGGTGACCGGGCCGCCGTCCTTGAACTGCGCCAGGCCCTTGACGGCGTTGTACTGCACGTCGGACTGGGCGACGCCGAAGTCGAGCTCGCCGCCCTTGATGGTATTCACGTTATAGACCGAGCCGCCGGTACTCTCGACCGAGCAGCGGATGCCGTGCTCGGCGCGATCCTTGTTCATCAGGCGGCAGATTGCGCCGCCCGCGGCGTAATACACGCCGGTGACGCCACCGGTGCCGATGGTGACGAACTTCTGCTGGGCCTGGGCCGGAACGGCGCCGAGGGTGCTGGAAATGGCAAGCGCAGCTGCCAGGGCGGTGAATTTATTCATGCTTCCTCCTTGTGAACCGTCGCGGGAACGAATCGAATGAACCGATCATGTAGCCACCGGTGCGGTGCGCTGGTTCAGCGCGCCGACCGGAGGCACGGTGTCAGATATGCCAGCTTGGCATGTCGGGCCGCCGCTGTCAGTTGGGGATACCCCGCAGTGACGCCGCGGAAGGCCCCGTCGTCCGCCGTCTGCACGCGGTCCGAAGCAGGGCGGGGCGGCAGCGCCGGCACGCCGTCGCGCCGCATTCGCCGGCGGCGCCGGAAGCCCGAACCCGATCTGGGGAATCGCGTTCGCGGGCGCCCGCGACCGAGGTCCGGGGAGCGGCCGGCGCCCGCCCGGCAACCCCTTTTCGGGGCACGATGATGCGCGGGTCGAGAAAAATCTCACGCCGGCCTCAAGAAAGCTCCGCCGCCGTCGTTTACATCAGCGAGGCGATATGAAAGGGTAACAGTACTTTAGTCGTAGGAAGAATCGCCCACTCACCGTAGTACGATCCGCGCCGGCTTTAACTGCCGTCGCGGCCTGAAAAAGGCAAATCCGTCGAAAGGCGGAGACGCAAAATCACCGGTCTAAAAGGCTCGTGCCTCATGACAGCGGGATCGCCAGGCAGTGCGAACGGGCTTCGTCCCGCGCGCGTTTCATTCTGCTGCATGCCATCCCTTTGTTCGTGCGTCACAGCCGGCCACAAAGTGCATGGAGCAGAAAATGAAATCCTCGCGTCGTACCCTCGTATCGAACCCTCCCGTCCATTCCGTCCGCGGTCTGCGCAAGCCGGCCCTGCTCGGCCTCGCCATCGCGCTCGGCGCTCTGGCCCAGCCGGCGCTGGCACAGAGCGCACCGGCCGAGCCCCAGTTCGTGCCCGGCCGCCTGCTGGTGCAGCCCCGCCCCGGCCTGTCGGACGCCGAGTTCGCCAAGATCCTCAAGCCGCATGGTGGCAAGTCGGTCGGCAAGATCGACGCCATCAACGTGCATATCGTGCAGCTGCCGGCGCAGGCCTCCGAGAAGGCGGTCGAGGCGTTGCTCAAGCACAACAAGCACCTGAAGTTCGCCGAGCGCGACATGCTCGTCAAGCCTGGCAACACCAACGACACCT
>JBFGZP010000538.1:0-1579 GCA_041586695.1 Thauera sp. | reverse complement strand
GCCGTGATGCGCGCCGCGGAGGCACGCCGGGCGGCATCCACCATGACCAGGAGTTCCATCAGGTTCTCGGCCGTCGGCGGACAGGTCGGCTGCACGATGAAGGTCTCGCGGCCGCGGATATTCTCGAGGATTTCGACGTTGATTTCGCCGTCCGAGAAGCGGCCGACGTGGGCTCGCGCCAGCGGGATGCACAGGTAGCGGGTGATGTCCTGGGCGAGCTGCGGGTGCGCGTTCCCCGAAAATACCGCCATTGTTGCCAGTTCCACGACGTCTCCTGAGGATTGAGTGGATGGCTGGGGCGGCAGGACTCGAACCTGCGAATCACGGGATCAAAACCCGTTGCCTTACCACTTGGCTACGCCCCAACGGAACCGCGTACGGTTTGCGGCGCAATTTTGCGGGGCGGGTCCCTGAGTGTCAACGACCGAAAAATGACCAGCGATCGATCACCATGCGAACCCGTGTATCCGGATTCGTGGCCGTCAGAATGCGGGGCATCGACTGCCCGCCGCCCTCGCTGTAGCGCGATATTTCGACCGTCCAGGCGCTCTGCTCGAGCCGCGTGAGGCGCCCCTCGCTGTCCAGCCGCGTTGCGGCCGGCAGTGCGGGATCCGGGATGCCGAGCGCCCAGTAGCGCAGGCTGGCCACGGGAATCGTCCAGCCGTAACGCCGGTAGAGCTCTGCCTCGGCGTCCGCGAGCTCGGTCCGGACACCGTCCTTGTCCGTCAGCGCGATGGCCTGCCCGTCGCCCTCCATGCGCACCGTGCCCATGCCGAGCGGCCCGCCGACGCTCGCTTCGAAGGCGTCGCCGGCCTGGGCCCAGTTGAAGCTGCCGTTGAAGCCCTCGTCGCCGGCCTTGACCGCAATACGGCCCTTGAAGGCCCATTCGTCGAGGGCCCCGAGGACGGCGGTGCGCGTTTCCCAGCTGTCCAGCGGCGGCAAGTCCACGCTCTGGCGCGTCGTTGCGCAGCCCGCCAGTACCAACATCGCGGCCAGCGCCGCGAACAGCCTCGACTCAGGGCGCATCGGCGAACAGGCGCTCGCGCACGTTTTTCAGCAACTCGCTGTCCGGTGTGATCGCCTCGGCGGCCACGAGCCGCTCCAGCGCCTCATCGCGGCGTCCGAGCGCGACCAGCGCCTCGACGATGTGGGCAGCCACCTCGTGGTCCGGCATGCCGGCATAGGCGCGCTCGAGTTCGACGAGCGCCTCTTCGTGCCGCCCCAGCTTGAACAGCACCCAGCCGAGGCTGTCGATGATGGCCGGGCTGTCCGGGTCGTAGCGCAATGCCTTGCGAATGAGCTTCTCGGCCTCGCGGTAGCGGTCAGTGCGGTCGGCCAGCGTGTAGCCGTAGGCGTTGAGCGCCGTCGCACTCTTCGGCCAGCGGCGGGCGGCGTCGGCATACGCCTCGATAGCGTCGTCGAGCCGGCCCATGCGCAGCAGCAACTCGCCGCGGCTCAGCGCCGCGCGCTCGTCGTCTGGCCGGAACTCGATCGACTGGTCGTAGAGCGCCAGCGCCGCGTCGAAACGTTCGAGGGACGCCAGCAGCTGCGCCTTGGCGCGTACCGTGTCCACGGCATC
>JBFGZP010000537.1:0-1588 GCA_041586695.1 Thauera sp. | reverse complement strand
CCCGGGCGAGCCGACGGATCACGCCGCCCCCTAGCGCAATATTCACTGCCGCCAGCGCCAGCGTGACGCCCGCCAGCGGCTGCACCGGGTGCGCGGGCGCCAGCAGGGGAAAGACAAGCAGTGCGAGCGCGGCCATCGCCAGTACCGACACCCAGCGCAGCTGGATCAGGCGTGCGAGGTCGGTTCGCACCGCGCCGAGCGGGGCGACAGATGGACCGAAGGCTTCCGCAGCTGGGTTCATTGGCATCTCTTGTCGACGGGTTCTGTTTTTGCCTGCGCGTCGATCTACGTCCTTGCGTCAGATCAAGGTTTTACCCCAGAGCCCGCTCCTAGAATGTACCTGCGACAAAACGTCACAGGACACGCCGACGCGTGCGATGCGCGCGCGGCACCCAGACACAGCCGGAAGCGCGGCGCCCCGGCCAGATGAACGAGAACCGATCAAACCTGAAACGGGAGCGATGAAACCATGAACGAAGCCAAAATGAACCCGGTAGGCGATATGCCGGACCCGAGCCGCCGCAAGTTCCTCAATACCGCAGCGTTCGCCGGACTGGCAGGCGCCGGCTTGTCGGTCGGCCTTTCGGCCTGCAACAGCGAGTCCCCCCCCGCAGCCCCGGCCGCGGCACCCGCCGCCGCGCCGGTCGCCACGCACAACAGCGCCGTGCACCTGAAACCGGGCGAACTCGACACCTATTACGGCCTGTGGTCGGGCGGCCATACCGGTGACTTCCGCGTCCTCGGCCTGCCTTCGGGCCGTGAGCTGCACCGCGTACCCTGCTTTACCCCGGACGCGCTGGTGGGCTGGGGCATCACCAATGAATCCAAGGCGATCATGGGCACCAAGCCCGACGGCAGCCTGAAGTACACCGTCGGCGACACGCACCACACCCACGCCTCGTACAAGGACGGCAACTACGACGGCCGCTACGCCTGGATCAACGAAAAGATCAACAGCCGCATCGCCCGCATCCGCCTCGACTACTTCATCTGCGACAAGATCACCGAACTGCCCAACGTGCAGGGCTTCCACGGCATCTTCCCGGACAAGCGCGACCCGGTCGACCCCGCGATCAACTACACCACCCGCGTGTTCTGCGGCTCCGAGTTCCACGCCCCGATACCGAACGACGGTCGCGACGTGAATGAGCCGGAAAAATACCGCACGATGTTCACCTGCGTCGACGCCGAGAGCATGGACGTGCGCTGGCAGGTCCTGATCGATGGCAACTGCGACCTCACCGCCACCTCGTACGACGGCAAGCTCGCCGCCACCAACCAGTACAATACCGAGAACGGCTTCCACTACGAAGGCATGATGTCGGCCGAGCGTGACACCTGCCTGTTCTTCAACATCGCCCGCATCGAGCAGGCGGTGAAGGACGGCAAGGTCACGACCTACGGCGACTCGAAAGTGCCGGTGGTCGACGGCACCATGGCCGCCAATGCCGACCCGAAGACCGCGCTCGTCGCCTACGTATCGGTGCCGAAGAACCCGCACGGCGTCAATGCGAGCCCGGACGGCAAGTACTTCATCTGCGCCGGCAAGCTCTCGCCCACGGCGACGGTGATCGAACTGGCCAAGGTG
>JBFGZP010000536.1:0-1594 GCA_041586695.1 Thauera sp. | reverse complement strand
CGCACACCGGTGCTGCGAACGTGGCCGAGCCGCTCGCGCTCGAGCTTGCCGCCGCCGACTGGCCGCTTGCGCGCGCCGACGCGCTGGTGTGCATCAACGTCATCCACTACTCACCGTGGACGAGCACGCTCGGGCTGCTCGTTGGGGCGGCGCGCCTGCTGCCGCCCGGCGGCGTGCTTTACTGCTACGGGCCTTATCGTCGCGGCGGGCGTCATACCGCGCCGAGCAACGAGGAATTCGACACCTGGCTGAAGCGCCGCGATCCGCGCTTCGGCGTGCGCGATCTCGAGCTGCTCGAGATAGAGGCCGCAGCCCGCGGCTTTCGTCTCGACGAGGTCGTCGACATGCCGGCAAACAACTTCAGCCTGGTGTTCCGGCGCGACTGAACGCGGCGGCGGATTCCGGTGCGGATGAGCCGGGGTCGTGGCGTCGTCGGGATCACGCGCTGCGCGGTCGATACTCTGGGCGTTGCGCCAGCCCGAGCTTCAATGCCTCGACCAGCAGACGCACCTTCGGCAGGCGAAAGCGTCGCTGCGGATACACCGCCCACACCGCGGTGTTCGGCGGCCGATTGTCTTCCAGCAGCGACACCAGCTCGCCCCGGCGCAGCGGTTCGAGGACGTAGTAGTCGGGAAGCTGGCACAGACCGAAGCCGCGCAGGGCGGCATCGAGGACGGCCTGGCCGCTGTTGCAGCGCCAGTTGCCGCCGGGCTTGAAGAGGTGTTCGCGACCGTCGAGCTCGAACATCCAGGTGTCGCTGGTGCCGACCAGGCAGTTATGGCGGCCCAGCTCCGACAGCGTGTGCGGGCGGCCGTAGCGCTCCAGGTAAGCGGGCGCGGCACACAGGAACATCGCCCGCGGCGCGATGCGGCTGGCGACCAGGCTGGAGTCGCCGAGACGCCCGAGGCGAATGGCCAGGTCGACGCCTTCCTGCACCAGATCGAGGTTGCGGTTGGTGAGCTCGATCTCCACCTCGAGTTGCGGGTGCCGGGCCATGAAATCGTTCACCAGGGGCACGATGAAGCGTTCGCCGTAGGCCACGGCGGCGGTCATGCGCAGCAAGCCGGCGGGGGCGCTGTGCAGGTCGCTGACGGCGAGGAAGGCCTCGTCGCGCTCCTCTATCAGGCGCTGGCAACGCGCGAAGAAGGCCTGCCCGGCCTCGGTCAGCGAGACGCGGCGGGTAGTACGGTAGAGCAGGCGCGCCTGCAGGCGCTCTTCTAGCCGGGCGACGCGGCGGCTGACATGCGACGACGAGACCCGCAGGCGTTCGGCCGCACGTGAGAAGCTGCCGCACTCGGCCACGGCGACGAATTCGTCGACTCCCTCCCAGCGGTCCATCATCGATACCCCTTTGATTGCGGGGCCAGCGGCAGCGGCCATGCCGGCGGCGCCCAGCGTATCCACTGCACACCCGTGCCGCGATGATTGTCCGTGCCCCTGGCTTCGGTGCCCGTCAGAGGCAATTATCCCTTCACGGCAATAATCTCTTCTCAAAACCGGGATTATCCCATTGCGAGGATGAAACTATACTGAAGCCCTTCTCACAACAGCGAGAGCACTGCCATGACCATCAAATCGCGCGCCGCCGTCGCCT
>JBFGZP010000535.1:0-1596 GCA_041586695.1 Thauera sp. | reverse complement strand
GGTGGAGGTCGAGGCCGGCAAGCGCTACCTCTGGTGCGCCTGCGGAAAGAGCCGGAACCAGCCGTTCTGCGACGGCTCGCACAAGGGTGGCGCGTTCACACCGCTGGCGTTCACGCCCGACAAGACGGAGACCGTGTATCTCTGTGGCTGCAAGCAGTCGGGCCACAAACCCTATTGCGACGGGACGCACAAGAAGCTCTGACGCCGACCCGGGCAAGCGGGTCGGTCAGGTACCCTTGCGTCGGAATGAGGGGTTCGCCACCTGGCACGGTTGCGCCCTCTCACACTCATTGACGCGGCAACTGCCCGATGTGGTTCAAGCTGTCGGTACTCTTCTTCCTGCTGGTCGCCATCGCGCTGATCGGCAGCGCATGGTACGGCGCGTCGGTGTGGCGTTTCGAAGCGGCCACATTGCGGGCGCGGCTCGATCAGGCGCGGTTGCCGCTCGCCCCAACGCCTTTCGACAGGGCGATGCTTGCCGGCCTGCCCGCGCCGGTGCAGCGCTACCTCGGTATGGTGCTCGCCGAAGGCCAGCCGATGATTTCCACAGTCGCCCTCACTCACACGGGGACCTTCTGCATCGACGCCGCGCGGCCGCGCTGGCTGCCTTTCCGTTCCGACCAGCGGGTGGTGGTCCACCGACCGGGATTCGACTGGCAGGCGCAGATGAGGCTCGCGCCGGGGATCGAGATCCTGGTGCAGGACACCTATGTCGAAGGCGAGGGCGTCCTGCGGGCCTCGCTGATGGGGCTCAGGACGCTCGCAGCACAGCGCGGCGGCGCCGAACTGGCGCGGGGCGAACTGATGCGCTACCTCGCCGAAGCAGCCTATTACCCAACCGCCCTGCTGCCGCAGGCGGGGGTGCGGTGGACGCCGCTCGACGACAAGGCCGCGACTGCAAGGCTCGCAGATGGTGATCTGAGCGTGACACTCGTGTTCCGCTTCGGCGCCGACGGCTTGATCGAGACGATCGACTCCGCTGCGCGGCCACGTGCGCTCGGCGATCGACTCGAGCCCACGCCCTGGCGCGGCCGCTTCGGCAATTACGCGGACCGGGACGGGGTCCTGATACCGATCGACGGCGAGGTCGCGTGGGTGGCAGACGGGGTGGAGCAGCCATACTGGCGCGGGCATCTGGAGTCGATCGAGCACCGCTTTGCATGAGGGCTCCTATACTGGGATCTCATGCACAACATCAGGGAGGGGCAGATGTCGGATCATGTCTATAAGCTGGTCGAAATCGTCGGTTCGTCGAGTACCGGAACGGACGACGCCATCCGCAACGCCATCGAGACCGCCGCCCGCAGCATCCGGCACATCGACTGGTTCGAGGTTACCGAGACGCGTGGCCACGTGACCGACGGCAAGATCGCGCACTTCCAGGTCACGGTAAGGGTCGGCTTCCGGCTCGAGGGCGACTGAGCCGGCGCACTGAGCCGCGCAGCCTTCGTTCAAATCGCCGGCGCGCCGGTAATCTGGTGCAGACGGGCGACCGTACCGGCGTCCAGGCCGAGGCCCTGCGCGAGTTGCCGCAGGTAGGCGATTTCGGCCGCCGTGTCGAGGTCGATCGCCAGCAGGGACGCGCCGTATATCTGC
>JBFGZP010000534.1:0-1598 GCA_041586695.1 Thauera sp. | reverse complement strand
GTGCGCACGGCCTCGAGGCGGCGCTGCTGGTCGCTCGCTCGCGAGGCATCGGGATGGTCTTCGAGCAGGTCGAAATCGAGCACGACGAGGGTCGGAACCTCGGCCCACGAGGCGCTGGTCCACAGCAAGCAGGCGACGAGCAAGCCCGGCAGCGAAAGCCAGGCAAACGTCTGTTTGGTCTTCTTCATGAGTTGATCTTCTCCTTCGGCTCGGCGAACCACGAGCGCGGCCGTCGTCGGCCCGGCGCCCAATATTCGTTATTCCCGTCGTCGCGACTCGCCCCTCATCGGCTTCGACAGCTGTCGTGTCGGGCAGGCGCGCTCGTCGCCGGTCTCGCCTTCGGCGCCCTGCTGGTGGCTCCGCAGGCCATGGCCCAGGTTGAGCCAGTCGAAGTCGCGCGGGGGGTGTTCGTCCTCGAAGGAAGCATGAACGAGGCCAGCGCCGAAAATGCCGCCGAGGTCGGCAACACCGGATTCATCGTCGGCGAGACCGGCACGATCGTGATCAATACCGGCGGATCCTACCGTCACGGCCGGCGTATTCTCGAGACCGCCGAACGCATCGGCGGCAAGCCCGTCGTCCTCGCGGTGATCACGCAGCCGTTGCAGGAGTTCATCATGGGCAACGCCGCCTTCGCCGAACGCGGCATCCCGCTGCTCGCGCACACGGACGCTGGACGCTTGATCGCGGACCGGTGCGAGACCTGTCTGCGCAATCTCAAGACGCTGCTGGGCGATGAGGTCATGGCGGGCACCCGGATCGTCGTCCCCGACCGGACGCTGCAGGAATCGGGCACCATCGTCGCAGGCGGTCGCGAGATCCGTCTGCTGCACTTCGGTTGGGGCAGCGTCCAGGGCGATCTCGCCATCCTGGATGCGGCAAGCGGCGTGCTCTTCGCCGGTGCGCTGGTCTCGATCCGACGCATTCCGGAAATGCGCGACGCCGACAGGGCCGGCTGGATGAAGGCACTGGCGCAACTCTCGGAGCAATCCTTCGACGTTCTCGTGCCGGGCTATGGTGCGCCGGGCGCGCGCAGCGACATCTCGGCGATGCGCCGCTACCTCGAATCGATCGCCCTCCTTGTTGGCGACACCCTGCGCGACGGCACGAGCCTGTACGACGCGGTGCGTACCACCGAGCTGCCCGAATTCGCCGACTGGGCGCTTTACGCCGTCATTCACCGACGCAACGTGCAGACGGTCTACCTCCAGCTAGAGGTCGCTGAATTCGATCGCTGAGCGGAGCACGTCCTTCCTCGCTCGACGCGCGGTCAGACCCTGCGGCGCCGGGCCGCTGTGCGCCTGCCCCAGAATCACTTGCCGGCCTTCTCCATCTCGGCCTTCAGCCCCTCCAGTCCGCCCTTGTACATACCGGTCACGGCCTTGATCGCGGCCTCGTCATTGAGCTCGGGCGGAGGATCGTTGCTCGGAAAGCCGCGGTAGAACGCCCCGCGCCAGATAAGCTTGCTCCGGCCCTCGCCGATCGATTCGACGCTGATGCTCGACGCGTAGTTCGTTACCGGCAGCACCTTCACGTCGACATTGGTGATCTTGTAGGCGTAGGTCATGCCTTCGGCGTCGTGGCGCTTGAGCATCTCC
>JBFGZP010000533.1:0-1601 GCA_041586695.1 Thauera sp. | reverse complement strand
GATCGCGCGCGTCGGGTCGCCACTGCCGAGCGCGAGCATGCGCCGGCGCCAGCGCCGCGGCACCGGCGGCGTCGGGATCAGGTAGCGGGCGAGATCGATGACGTTCTTGAGATCGTAGCGATAGCCGATCCGGTCACGCGCATAGCCGACCACGCGCCCGCACTCCTCCGCGCTCAGGCCCACCGGCCGGCACACGCGCGCCTGCATGCCATCGAAGGTACTCAGGGACACGAGCCGAACGCCGTCAACGACATCGGCCTCGACGACGCACAGGGCCTCGCCTTCCTTGTTGCGCTCGCAGGTCGCGTCGCCGACGTAGAGCGCCGCATGCGACCAGGTGGACTGGGTCAGGTACTTGATCGCGCCGCTCACCCGCGTATCTCCCTCGACCAGCAGCACGTCGCCCGGGCGCAAGTCCGCTGCCACGCGCGAGAGCGCGGCAGCAGCCGGAATCGAGTGAACATGTACCCGCTGCGTGAGCCACTGCCCGAGCCGCTCGCCGAGCCATTGCGATAGCGTGTTCATGGTCTCCCCCCGTGGGCCGATGCGGCCACTGCCGCGGTGGCCCTAGCGTAATGCAAGTCCAGAGGAGCTCGCAGCGCAGCGCGCCACGGCGCCTGCAGGTATCCTTGGCCGCACTGCGCCGACACCCACGCCACGCTCGCCCCCCCATGCTCGACATCCTCTACCGCGACGAGCATCTGGTCGCCATCCACAAGCCTTCCGGCCTGCTCGTGCACCGCAGCGCGCTCGACGCCCACGAGGAGCGCTTCGCCGTGCAGCTGCTGCGCGACCAGATCGGCCAGCACGTGCATCCTGCCCATCGCCTCGACAAGGGCACCTCGGGCGTACTGCTGTTTGCGCTCGACCGCGAGGTCGCCGCCCTGCTCGGCGAATTGTTCGAGACCCGCCAGGTGCGCAAGCGCTACGTCGCGATCGTGCGCGGGCACCCAGCGCTGGCAGGGATCATCGACCATGCGCTGGTGCGCCGCTTCGATGCGGCTGAGCGCCGCGGCAAGGACCGATCGAGCGGGGACGGCGATGGCGACTGCGACCGCAGCGCGAACCCGCGCACGCACGACGAAGCCGCCGCCCAGCCCGCGGTGACGCGCTTCACCCGCCTGGCAACGGCCGAACTGCCGCATTCGGTCGATCGCTACCCGACGAGTCGCTACGCCCTGCTCGAAGTCGAACCCGAAACCGGTCGGCGCCACCAGATTCGGCGCCATCTCAAGCACGTTTCCCACCCCATCATCGGCGACGCCACCTTCGGCAAGGGCCGCCACAACCGGCTGTTCCAGACCTTGTTCGGCAGCGCCCGCCTGCTGCTGGCATGCACCCGCCTCGCCTTCAGCCACCCACTCACCGGCGAATCCTTGCGGGTGGACGCGCCGCCGTCGGCGGATTTCGTCGCCGTGATGCGGGCGCTGGGATGGACCGATGCGCTTGCCATGCTTTCAGGCGAGCGCGATTCGTAGCACAATCGATCTTCTTTCCGGTTACAAGAGCGCCCCGAAACCCGATGAATCCGCTGCTCCAAGTTCGCCAGCACGGCCAGCAGATCTGGCTCGACAACCTCTCCCGCACCCTGCTCAGGGATG
>JBFGZP010000532.1:0-1604 GCA_041586695.1 Thauera sp. | reverse complement strand
CGGATCCCGATCGCCTTCAGCCTCGGACTGATACTGCCGATCCTGCTGCTGCCCGCGATCGTGCTCGGTGACGCCGCGCACGCCGCGCCGCTGAGCGTCGGGCTGCTCGCCGGTCATGCCGCCCAGGAGACCGCGCATCACTTGATCCACCGCTCTCGAGGCGGCGGCGCCTGGCTAGCTGCCCGCCGGCGCGAACACCTCTTTCATCACGACGTCGGCGAAGGGTCGGCCTATGGAACGCTGACCGGCTTCTGGGACCGGCTATTCGGCACCGCGATCGATCGCTAGGCCGCTGCGACGCAGGGCTTGAGCCGGCTCGGATACAATCGCCATTCTTCATCCGTTGGTCTCGGGCGATCGCGATGTTCGAGCATTTCCAGTGGGCCCCGTTTCTGCTGGCCATCACCGTACTCACCATGTCGCCCGGCGTCGATTCGCTGCTGGTGATCCGGAACGCTGCGCGCGGCGGTTGGCGCGACGGTGGCGTTACGAGCCTCGGGATCTGCCTCGGCCTGTTCGCCCATGCAACGATTTCCGCCGCTGGCCTCTCGGTGGTCCTGCTCGGGTCGGCCCAGCTCTTTTCCTTGATGAAGTTTGCCGGTGCCGCCTATCTGATCTGGCTCGGGGTGCAGAGCCTGCGATCCGCACTTCACGCCAGGGGCTTGACCATCGGCGAAGCGCGCCACCGAAGCGCGTCGCTGACGACCTCGCTGAGGGAGGGGCTGCTGTCGAACGTGCTCAACCCGAAACCCATCATCTTCTACATGGCCTTCCTGCCACAGTTCATCGACCCGATGCATTCGGCGATGCTGCAGTCCCTGGCAATGGCGGCGACGCACTTCATGATCGCGATGCTGTGGCAGGGCATTCTGGTCCTGATGGTCGACCGCGCCCGCAGCATCCTGGCACGGCCGCGTGCAAGCATGCTGATGGACGGAGTGACCGGCGTGCTGCTGCTCGGCCTCGGCGCCAGGCTCGCGGCCACGCAGCGCTAGGCACGTTCCCGCGCGCCTTGCCGGCGGCGGGGAGCTGGCGCCACTGCGCCTCGGGCCGTCGGCCGTACCGCTTCTTCCGATGATTGCGCATCTCGACGGCGTCGGAAACCACGAAGGGGTGGGACGGGCGGTTGTCGGCGAAGCCGTCTTCTGCAAGGATCTTCTTGCTCCCGCCCTCCTCGATGGACATCGAGGAGGGCCAGCTACGCTGCCCGAAGCCGGGCTCATACCAGATCGTGCCGTCACACCTCCGCACGGCGCAGCCGCAGCGCATTGGTGACGACCGACACCGAGCTGAAGCTCATCGCCAGCGCCGCGATCATCGGCGACAGCAGCAGGCCGAGGAAGGGGTAGAGCACGCCGGCGGCGATCGGTACGCCAAGGGCGTTGTAGAGCAGGGCGAACATGAGGTTCTGGCGCATGTTGGCGACGGTGGCGGTGGAGACATTGCGCGCCGTGGCGATGCCGCGCAGGTCGCCCTTGACCAGCGTCAGGTGGGCACTGCTCATGGCCACGTCGGTGCCCGTCCCCATCGCGATGCCGACGTTGGCGCGGGCGAGCGCTGGCGCGTCGTTGATGCCGTCGCCCGCCATGGCGACGATGCGGCCT
>JBFGZP010000531.1:0-1628 GCA_041586695.1 Thauera sp. | reverse complement strand
GCGGCTGCTGCGGTCGGCCGACTGCCTGCGGAGGCAGTCGGTGATGAGCCGTGAGGCGGTCATGCGTCGTACGGCCCACCTCTTCCTGGGTCCTACCTTCCCGAGCCCTGCCACCGCCCCCGTCCCGAGCTGCGGCCAGCCGAGATCGCCGCGCGGGGCGCAGCAGCGGTCACCGGCCGGCGCGTAGGGGCCGGTCACGGATTCGCATTTGAGAGCCGGCGGCGGTTCGCCTAGCGGAGCCAGTGATCTTCCGACGGACGTCACATCCGTGCGCGCCGGCTCGCTGTGTGCGTTACCGCCCAGACAAGCGGCCACGGCTGCGCGATCCTGTGAAGGGTTCGGGCAGCCGCAACGCTCTTGCGCCCGCCCGCTTCGGACAAGCTGGTCCAGGCCGCGGGGTTCGGCGTCCCGCTTCTCCGAGCCCCCCCTACGCCAGGAGACTACCGTTGGCCTTCTTCGTGCCACCCACCCCTGCCGCCAATCGCCTGCTTGCAGCTTTGCCGGGCAAGGACCGTCGGCGTTTCCTGGGAGGCTGCGAGCCGATTGAACTGAGTGCCGCCCAAGTACTGGCGGAACCCGGCGAGCAGATCCGCGACGTCTATTTTCCGACGCAATCCTGCATTTCGCTTGCACTGCCAGTGGAGGGGCACGCCAAGCTCGGGGTGGCACTTGTCGGCAATGAAGGGATGCTTGGCATCTCGCTCATCCTCGGGGGGAGCATTTCGCTCCTGCATGCGCTTGTGCAGGAACGCGGCCCGGCGCTGCGCATGGATGCCGAGCGCTTCCGCGCCGAACTGGAACTGAACCCTGCGCTACGGGCCGGCCTGGAGCGCTACCTCGACGTATTGATGCGCCAGCTCGCGCAGACTGCTGCCTGCACGCGCTTCCATCTCGTCGAGGCGCGTCTCGCCCGCTGGCTCCTGATGACCCAGGACCGGGCGCAGTCCAGCGAGTTTCACGTCACGCAGGAATTTCTCGCCTACATGCTGGGCGTGCGCCGCGTGGGCGTCACCAAGGCGGCCATGTCCTTGCAGATTCGGGATTTCATTCGCTATCGCCGCGGCAACGTCACGATCCTCGACCGTGACGGCCTGAAGTCCGTGTGCTGCAGCTGTTACGCCACCGACAAGATAATCTATGCCCGCATGATGGGGGCGCGCATCGCGCCTCGGGCTTGAGCCGAGGCAGAGGCGGCACAAGTAATGTTTCCCTTGCTCGGCGTCGATAATCTCGGCCGGCGTGCAGCCTCGCAAGGGAACGTTAGCCCCCGCCACGCAGCGGTTCCCGCATTGCGCCACCACCCGATAGCCGTGCTCGAGTTGTCCGGGCTCGATCGGCCTGCCCTCGAACGCGCACTGCCGGCGGCAGCCGACCACTCTAGGTGGATCGCAGGCGCACCTCGACCCGGTGCTCCTGGCGGTCGTCAACCAGCGGAATCGCGTCGCCGTGCTGTTCCACGCCATCGAGCACCACGCTCGCAACGCCGCCCTTTCCACCGGCGTCGGCGGGCATTTGCGAGACGGCGATGTAGTACATGGTCTTCCGATACCGGTAGTGGATCTTGAATCCCGCCCATTCCGCGGGCAGGCAGGGGGCGAGATGCAGCTTGCCCGCGTCCAGCCTCAGGC
>JBFGZP010000530.1:0-1629 GCA_041586695.1 Thauera sp. | reverse complement strand
TGGCGGGGCGGCGCTATCCGCCGCCATTCCAGCCGACGACGATGCGCCGCATCGCCTTCAGCGTGCTGATCCTGCTCGGGCTCAGCCTGATGGCGTCGGCCCTGGCCTGAGCCCGTTTCCTTCCCGCCACGCCGGTGCGGAGCAGGGGAAAGCGGGCAACGCAGCCACGGCAAGCCTTGCGGCGGTCGGCGTTCGCTGCCTTGCCGCCGACCATCGTCGCCGTTCCGGCCTTCGAGATGCTCTAGCCGCGCGGATACGCAGGATCCGTTCGATCGCCTCCGCCATTCCCGCCGGCCGGTTGCAGGATGGGCCGCTGCGTCGCCCTGGCCCTATGAACAGGTGACGAAACCGCGCGAGGGTCGCCAATGGATTGCGTTCGTCGTGCGGTGTGCAGTGCCCCGCCTGCGGCGGACGGGCATCAGGCGCCCCGCGAAGATGCCGGGAACAGCACCTCACGCATCGTCTTCGCCGCTGCGCGCAGATGCGGCACCTTCTGCATCAGGTCGTCCAGCGACAGGCGTGCCGTCGGACCATGGCAGGCGATGGCCGCCACCGTCTTGTCGTCCTCGCCGAGCACCGGCACCGCGACCGCGATCATGCCGCGCACGAATTCCTCGTTGTCGATGCCGAGCCCGAGCTTGGCGTTGCGCGCGAGTTCCGTGTCCAGTGCCGGCCGGTCGACGATGGTGTGGGGCGAGTAACGGCTGAGGGTGAGCTTGTCGAGCAGGCGATTCCGCTCCAGCAGCGACAGCGAGGACAGGAAGAGTTTTCCGCTGGCCGTGCAATGGATGGGCACGAAGGTGCCCGGCTGCAGGTGCATGCGCAGCGGCTCGGTCGTCTCCACCCGCTCGACGTAGAGCACCCGGCCCGCATCGGGCACGGTGAGGTTGCAGGACTCGCCCATTTTCGCCACCAGGTCGCGCAGCACCGCGCGGCACTCGCGGCGCATGTTGGAGCCACGCAGCACCTTCAGCGCCAGCCCTGTCGAGCGCGTCCCGGGCACGAAGCCGCGCTCGGCCGGCATGTGCAGCACGTAGCCGTAGGCCTCCATCGCTTGCAGCAAGCGCATCACGGTGCTCTTCGGCGCTCCCATCAGGCTGGCGAGTTGGGCCAAGGTCAGCGGCTGCTGGGATTCAGTGAGGTGCTCGAGGATCGTCAGGGGCCGCAGCCGCCTCACGTCCTCGTTGGAGGCGTCCAGGCCGTTGTGGGCGAGATTCGGTCGCTCGTCGAGCGCAGTTTGGGTGCTTTTTTGGTTCACTTTGGCCTTGTTGCGTTTCACTTTCAGTCGCTCGAGTGGATTCTTGTTGGTTTCGTCTATGGATCGATCAATAGTGACTATACCGAGTTTTGACACGCATCATTTCATTTTCACAAGAAGTTCGGCGTCGCGGGTGCAATCGCTCATGAATCGACCGGCAACTTCAGGAGACCAGCTTCATGTCGATGGAATTTGACTACATCGTGGTCGGCGCAGGCTCTGCAGGCTGTGTGCTCGCCAATCGCCTGAGTGCGGACCCGGGCAACAAGGTCCTCCTGCTCGAGGCCGGCGGCCCCGACACCAATCCCTGGATCCACATCCCGGTCGGCTACTTCAAGACCATGCACAATCCCAAGGTCGACTGGTGCTAC
>JBFGZP010000529.1:0-1686 GCA_041586695.1 Thauera sp. | reverse complement strand
CCGGCGCTTGACCTCGTCGCCGAAGCCCTCGGCGCGGCTGCGGCTGTACATGTCGTTGAGGTCGCCGTATTCCGCCGCGCGATGACCGTAGCGCACGCCGTCGAAGCGGCTGAGGTTGCTCGAGCACTCGGCCGGGGCGATCACGTAGTAGGCGGGAATCGCCAGCTTCGCGTTCGGCAGGCTGACCTCCACGGTGGTGGCGCCGAGTGCGCGGTAGTGCTCGAGCGCGGCCTCGACCGCGGCGCGAACGTCGTCGGCCATGCCCTCGGCGAAGAACTCGCGCGGCAGGCCGATGCGCAGGCCCTCGAGTGGGGTCGTGCTCGCCTGCGTGGCGAGGGTGGTGGCGTAGTCCTGCGCCGGGCGCTCGAGGCTGGTCGAGTCGCGTTCGTCGAAACCGGTCATCGCTCCCAGCAGCAGCGCACAGTCTTCGGCCGAGGCGCCGAAGGCGCCGCCCTGATCGAGCGAGGACGCGTAGGCGATCATGCCCCAGCGGCTGACGAGGCCGTAGGTCGGCTTGATGCCGGTAACGCCGCACATCGCCGCCGGTTGGCGCACCGAGCCGCCGGTGTCGGTGCCGGTGGCGATCGGCGCCAGCCGCGCCGCCACGGCAACGGCCGAACCGCCGGACGAGCCGCCGGGAATGCGGTCCGGATCCCACGGATTGCGTACGGCGCCGAAATGCGAGTTCTCATTCGACGAGCCCATGGCGAATTCGTCCATGTTGGTCTTGCCCAGGCTCACCGCGCCGGCGGCCTTGAGCAGGCTGACGACGTGGGCGTCGTAGGGGCTGACGAAGTCGGCGAGCATCCTCGAGCCGCAGGTCGTGCGTACGCCTTCGGTGCAGAACACGTCCTTGTGCGCGAGCGGGATGCCGGTCAGCGGACCCGCATCCTTGCGGGCGATGCGTACGTCGGCCTCGCGTGCGGCCGCCAGCGCGCCGTCGCGATCGACGGTGATGAAGGCGTTGAGGCGCGGATTGAACTCCGCGATACGGTCGAGGAAGAGGGTGGCGAGCTCGACGCTGGAAATCTGCCGGCTATCGAGGGCGCGGCGCAAATCCGTGAGGGATGCGTTGATCATGGCGGTCGGGGAGGTGTGAGCGGTGGCCCGCGCGGCGCGCGGGCGGCGGGTCATTCGATGACTTTGGGAACGAGGTAGAGGCCTGCTTCGGTCTGCGGCGCGAGCTGCTGGAAGGCTTCGCGGCGGTCCTGCTCGGTGACCACGTCTTCGCGCAGCCGGGTGGCGATGTCCTGCGGGTGGCTCATCGGCTCGACGCCGGTGGTGTCGACCGCCTGCATCTGTTCGATGAGGCCGAAGATGTCGTCGAGCTTCGCCCGCGTGGCGTCGATCTCGGTGCTGTTCAGCGCGATGCGCGCGAGGCGGGCGAGGTGCCGGACTTGATCATTGGACAGCGACATGAGGTAACAAAACCTGCGGAATCCACGAAGGTTTGTAGGTTATCATAATCCCCTTTGCCCCGCCCGGGGCTACGCCGCGTGCGGAGCCATGTGGCGTATGCGCGGCGTGTTGCGCGGCATCCTGTGTGCTGCGCGGCAACCTTATTCCACCGGTTTCGGATTACTCATGTTCGGCTTCCTGCGATCCTATTTTTCCAACGATCTCGCGATCGACCTCGGCACCGCCAACACTCTGATCTACGTCCGCAACAAGGGTATCGTCCTCGAT
>JBFGZP010000528.1:0-1689 GCA_041586695.1 Thauera sp. | reverse complement strand
GAGCGGACGCTCGCCGACGCGCTGCAGGCCCTGCGCCAGGCGGCAGAGGGGGCGGTGAAGGACGGCTGCGAGATCATCATCCTCTCCGATCGCGCGACGGGACGGTCCCGCCTGCCCATCCCCAGCCTGCTCGCCACCGGTGCCGTGCATCACCACCTGCTGCGCAAGGGCCTGCGCATCGCCGCCGGCGTGGTGGTCGATAGCGGCGAGCCCTGTCTGGTGCACCATTTCTGCACCCTCATCGGCTACGGCGCCGACGCCGTACACCCGTGGCTCGCCTGGCGCAGCGTGGACCAGCTCGTGGCCGAGGGGGTGCTCGGCGGCGATGCCGTCGCCGCACGCGAAACCTACCGCAAGGCGGTGGAGGGCGGGCTGTTCAAGGTGATGGCCAAGATGGGCATCTCCACCCTGGAGGGCTACAAGGGCGCGCAGGTGTTCGAGGCCATGGGGCTGGACGCCGAGCTGGTGGAGGCGTGCTTCACCGGTACGCCCTGCGCCATCCCCGGGCTCGGCCTCGAGCAGATCGAGCGCGAACTGCGCGAGCGCCACCGCCATGCCTTCGATCCGGCGCCGGCGGCCAGCCTGGCGCTGGAGCAGGGCGGAGAGTTCTACTGGCGGCGCGACGGCGAGCTCCACCAGTGGAATCCGCTCACGATCGGCAAGCTGCAGCAGGCCGCGCAGACGGGCGACGAGGCGGCCTATCGCCAGTTCGCCGCCCAGGTGAACGAGCAGGACGGACGGCTGCAGACCCTGCGCGGCCTGCTCGAGTTCGTGGCCGCGCCTTCGGGCGCGGTGGCGGTCGATGAGGTCGAGCCCGAAGAGGCGATCATGCGACGCTTCGCCACCGGCTCGATGTCCTTCGGCTCGCTGTCGCGCGAGGCCCACGAGGCCCTCGCGGTCGCCATGAACCGGATCGGCGCAAAGTCCGGCACCGGCGAGGGCGGGGAGCATGCCGAGCGCTTCGGCAGCGAACGCGAATGCTCGATGAAGCAGGTTGCCAGCGGCCGTTTCGGCGTGAACATCCAGTACCTCGCACACGCGCGCCAGATCGAGATCAAGATGGCCCAGGGGGCGAAGCCGGGCGAGGGCGGCGAACTGCCCGCCGGCAAGGTGGACGAGGGCATCGCGGCGGCGCGCGGCACCACGCCGGGAGTAGGCCTGATCTCGCCGCCGCCGCATCATGACATCTATTCCATCGAGGACCTGGCCCAGCTCATTCACGACCTCAAGTGTGCCAATCCGCAGGCGGAAATCCACGTCAAGCTGGTGGCGGAGGCGGGGGTGGGCACGATCGCCGCCGGGGTCGCCAAGGCGCGCGCCGACGCCGTCCTGATCAGCGGCGACAGCGGCGGCACCGGCGCTTCGCTCAAGACCTCGATCAAGTCCGCCGGCAGCGCGTGGGAACTGGGACTGGCGGAGACCCAGCAGGTCTTGCTCGCCAACCGCCTGCGCTCGCGTATCCGCCTGCGCGTCGATGGCGGACTGAAGACCGGCCGCGACGTGGTGGTGGCCGCGCTGCTGGGCGCGGAGGAATTCGGCTTCGGCACCGCGCCGCTGGTCACGCTGGGCTGCATCATGCTGCGCAAGTGCCACTGCAACACCTGCTCGGTGGGCGTCGCGACCCAGGATCCGCGCCTGCGCAAGCACTTCGGCGGCAAGCCCGAATACATCATCAACTACCTGCGCTTC
>JBFGZP010000527.1:0-1699 GCA_041586695.1 Thauera sp. | reverse complement strand
TGCCGCCAGCTTGCCGCCCGCCGCTGGCTGGGCCTCGCGACCGCACTGTTTGCCGCCTCGATCGTCCTGCGCAGCGTCGACATGGCGGTGTGCGTCGCCTTTCCCCTCGGCACCCACTTCGGCTGGCATCTCAACAACGCCTTGGTGTTGTGGTGCTGCGTCCATGCCCTGCTGCCGGGCGCGCGGCGCTAGGGGCAGCGAAAGACGAGCGGCCGCGGCCGGGGCACCCGCGCCGCACGCTGCGCGACCGGTGCGGCACACAGGATGATGGTCAGGTTCCCAGGCTGACCTGCGCGATCGCGCCGCGCCACTCGGCCATGCGTGCGCCGGCCTCATCGCGGCCGATCGAGGGCTCGAAGGTCGCATCGACCCTCCACAACGCGCTGAGCTCGTCCAGGCCCGCGAACACGCCCACATGCAGGCCCGCGAGGTAGGCTGCCCCCAGTGCCGTGGTCTCTGTGATTCTCGGGCGCACGACCGGAATGCCGAGCAGGTCGGCCTGGAACTGCATCAGCATGTCGTTTACTGCGGCACCGCCGTCGACACGCAATTCGGTAGCGGGTCGGGCTGCGCCCTTGTCGAGGGTTTCCAGCAACTCGGCGCTCTGGAAGGCAACGCTCTCCAGCGCCGCACGGGCGATGTGCGCGCTCGTCGTACCGCGCGAAAGCCCCAGCATCGCGCCGCGCGCGCGCGGATTCCAGTACGGCGCCCCCAGCCCGGCAAAGGCTGGCACCAGGATCACGCCACCACTGTCGGGAACGCTGGCCGCGAGGGCCTCGACCTCCGACGAAGCCTTGATCACGCCCAGTCCGTCGCGCAACCACTGGATCACCGCGCCTCCGATGAAGACGCTGCCCTCGATCGCGTAGGCGTGCTCGCCGGCGATCGCGGCGCCGACGGTCGTCAGGCATCCGGCCGGGGCCTCGACCGCCTCGCTGCCCGTATGGCGGAGCAGAAAACATCCGGTGCCATAGGTGTTCTTCGCCAGCCCGGCGGTGAAGCAGGCCTGACCGAACAATGCCGATTGCTGGTCGCCCGCGACGCCGCAGATCGGCACCGCCGCACCCAGCAGGGTTTCATCCACCCGCCCGAAGTCGGCGCTCGAAGGCAGCACCTCCGGCAGCAGCCGGCGCGGGACGTCGAGCAAGGCCAGCAGCTCGTCGTCCCATCGGTGTGCATGGATGTCGTACAGCATGGTCCGGCTCGCATTGGTGACATCGGTGGCGTGGACCTTGCCACCCGTCAACTTCCACAACAGCCAGCTATCGACCGTGCCGAAGGCCAGCTCGCCGCGCTCGGCGCGCGCCCGCGCGCCGGCGACGCGGTCGAGCATCCAGGCGAGCTTGGTGGCGGAGAAGTAGGGATCGATCAGCAGGCCGGTCCGGCTGCGCACCAGCGCTTCCCGCCCCGCTTCGTGCAGCCGGCGACAAGTGGGTTCGGTGCGGCGGTCCAGCCACACGATCGCCTTGCACAGGGGGCGCCCGCTGGCGCGCTCCCACAGCAGCGTCGTCTCGCGCTGGTTGGCCACCCCGATCGCGGCCAGCTCGGACGCCGCCAGCCCGCTCTCGCGCAGGGCACGCCGGGCAACGGACAACACGCTGCTCCATATTTCTTCCGGATCGTGCTCGACCTGCCCGGGCTCGGGAAAGTACTGGGGGAACTCCTCGTTCGCGGCCGCCACGATCGCCCCGTCGGCGGA
>JBFGZP010000526.1:0-1701 GCA_041586695.1 Thauera sp. | reverse complement strand
GGTCGACATCTTTCCGGACTGGCGCACACCGCTGCGCCACGCCACCAACGCGGCGATAGACACCCTGATCGTGCGTTTCGGCGACCAGTTCGAGGCCTTCGCCAACAGCCTGCTGACGATCCTGATCGCCATCGAGCGCGTCCTGCGCGGCGCACCGCCCTGGGCCATCCTGCTCGCCACCGCCGCGCTCGCCTTCGCGGTCAGCCGGCGCTGGCGCTTCGCCCTCGGCGCCAGCGCCGGCATGTGGCTGGTGGGCGCGCTCGGCCAGTGGGATCAGTCGATGCAGACGCTGGCCCTGGTACTGGTGTCGGTGCTGGTGTCCATCCTCATCGGCCTGCCGCTGGGCGTGTGGTGCGCCCGCTCCGCCTGGGTGCGACGAGTGGTGGCGCCGGTGCTCGACCTGATGCAGACGATTCCGAGTTTCGTCTACCTGATCCCGGCCGCGATGCTGTTCGGGCTCGGCAAGGTGCCGGCGATCCTCGCCACCGTGGTGTATGCCGCGCCGCCACTGATCCGCCTCACCGAGCTCGGCATCCGCCAGGTCAGCCGTGAGGCGATCGAGGCCGGGCGGGCCTTCGGCGCGACGCGCTGGCAGCTGCTCACCAGCGTGCAGATTCCGCTGTCCCTGCCGTCGATCATGCAGGGCATCAACCAGACGACGATGATGGCGCTGGCGATGGTGGTGATCGCGTCGATGATCGGCGCCCGCGGCGTCGGCGAGACCGTGCTGCTCGGGCTGCAGCGCAACGACGCCGGCGAAGGCCTGGTCGGCGGCCTCGTCATCGTCGTGCTCGCGATCGTGCTCGACCGCATCCTGCAGGCCGGCGGCAGGCGCCTGCAGACCGACCCGGACGCCTGAGCGCATGGCCCTGATCGAACTGCGCGGCGTGAGCACCATCTTCGGCCCGCGACCGCAGGCGGCGCTCGAGCGCGTGCGCGCGGGCATGGGCAAGGCCGAGCTGCTGGCCGACACCGGCCACGTGCTCGCGCTGCTCGACATCGACCTCGACATCGAGGCGGGCGAGATCTTCGTCATCATGGGCCTGTCGGGCTCGGGGAAATCGACGCTGGTGCGCCACATCAACCGCCTCATCGACCCCACCGCGGGCACGGTTCGGGTCGAGGGCCAGGACGTCACCTCGCTTCCGATCGCCGAGCTCATCGCTCTGCGCCGCCGGCGCCTGGCGATGGTGTTCCAGCGCTTCGGCCTGCACGCGCACCGCCGCGTCATCGACAACGTCGCCTACGCCCTCGAGATGCAGGGCGTCGACCGGGCGCGGCGCCACGCCGAGGCACGGCGCTGGATCGAGCGCGTCGGCCTGGCCGGGGTCGAGAACCAGCTGCCGTCCCAGCTCTCGGGCGGCATGCAGCAACGGGTCGGCCTCGCCCGTGCGCTGAGCGCCGGGACCGACATCATCCTGATGGACGAGGCCTTCTCCGCCCTCGACCCCCTGATCCGCTCGCAGCTGCAGGCCGAACTGCTGGAACTGCAGGCGACGCTGGGCAAGACCGTCGTCTTCATCACCCACGACCTCGACGAGGCACTGCGCATCGGCAATCGCATCGCCGTGCTCCGCGACGGCGCCCTGGTGCACGTCGGCACGCCCGAGGACATCCTGCTGCGCCCGGCCGACGCCTATGTGGCGGAATTCGTGCGCGACGTCAATCGCGCCCGTGCGCTGAGGGTGCGCAATGCGCTCG
>JBFGZP010000525.1:0-1726 GCA_041586695.1 Thauera sp. | reverse complement strand
CGTGGAGTACTCGACGAACACGTTCCAGGGCTCCATGCCCCGCGGGTCGGGAAGCGAGTACTCGTGTGGCCCGATGAAGCCACGCGTTACCTGCGCATGCGCGGTCCCGCCCAGGGCGGCGCAACCGACCAACGCTGCCAGTGCCGCCGCTTTACTGTAATTGCGCTTGTTCTTGCCGTCAGTCTTCACTGCATTGCTCCACGTCATCCTCTTCATCCTCTTGATTGCTTCGGGTTGGTATTGCCTGCTCTGGAAACTTCTGCCGCCCTGGCCGCGGTCAGTTGGTTTGCATGTAGACGACATGCGTTTCGGTGTACTCGTAGAGTCCATGCTTGCCGTCGGCTCCGCCGATGCCCGACTTGCGTCGGCCGGCATGGAAGCCCTGCATGGCCTCGAAGTGTTCGCGGTTGACATAGGTTTCGCCGAATCGCAGCTCCCGTGTGGCCTTCATCGCCGCATTCAGGTCGCGCGTGAAGATCGACGACGTGAGGCCGTACTCGGAGTCGTTGGCCAGGGCGAGGGCCTCATCGAGGTCTTCGACGATCTGGATCGGCAGCACCGGCCCGAAGATCTCCTTGGTCATCACGTCCATGTCCGATCGGCATCCCATGAGCACCGTCGGCTCGTAGTGAAAGCCGTTGCGCGCGGCGACCTTGCCGCCAACCAGGACCTCGGCACCCTGGCTGCGAGCGCTGTCGACCAGCGCGGCAACCTTTTCGAGGCCCACCTTGTTCACGAGCGGCCCCATCTGAAGGCTCTTCTCGGCGATCGGGTCGCCATAGCGGGTTTCGCCCATCAGCATGCTCACTTTCTGTGCCAGGGCCTCCGCCACGCCGCGCTGCACGTAGACCCGTTCTGCCGCATTGCAGACCTGCCCGGTGTTGAGCACGCGCGAGGCATGCAGCGCCCTGGCGGTCAGATCGAGGTCCGCATCGTTGAGAACGATTGCCGGAGCCTTGCCGCCGAGTTCGAGGTTTACGCGGGTCAGGTTGCGCGCGGCGGTCTCCATGATGCGGATGCCGGTCTGGACGCTGCCGGTGAAGCTCACCAGGCCGACATCCTTGTGCGCGCTCAGCGCCGCCCCGGTATTGCCCGCGCCGCTGACGAGGTTGAACACGCCGGGCGGCAGTTCGCACTGGGCCACCAGTTCGGCGAATTCGACCGCGTTGAGCGGCGTCTCCTCGCTCGACTTGATGACGATCGTGTTGCCGGTGACCAGCGCCGGCGCCATCTTTCGGGCGATCAGGAAGAACGGGAAGTTCCACGGCAGGATGCCGGCGGTGACCCCGATCGGCTTGCGGTGCAGGAAGATCGTCTCGCCGGGACGATCACTCGGAAGGATTTCACCTTCGATCCGGCGTGCCCACTCCGCCATGTAATCGATGTAGTTGGCGGTGAAGTCGACTTCGACCAGCGCGAGATCGAGGATCTTTCCCTGCTCGAGGGTGATGGTGCGGGCGAGGCGCTCCTTGTTGTCGCGAATCTTGTTCGCGATGCGGCGCAGATACCCGGCGCGCTCGATTGCCGGCAGTCGCTCCCACGCCGGCTGCGCGCGCCTTGCCGCCTCGACTGCGCGATCGACATCGGCCTCCACCGACGCCGGTACGACGCCCAGAAGTTCGAACGTCGCCGGATTGCGGACTTCGATGCTCGCCGTGCCGAGCGAATCGACAAACTGGTTGTCGATGAAATTCTTGTACGACTTTTCCATTTTCGTATCCTCGAT
>JBFGZP010000524.1:0-1748 GCA_041586695.1 Thauera sp. | reverse complement strand
GGGCGGCAGCAGCCAGAAGCTCCAGTTGTTCATGCGCGCGAACGCCATGTCGGAGGCGCCGATCATGAGCGGGATCATCCAGTTCGCGAAGCCGACGAAGGCCGGCATGATCGCGCCGAACACCATCACCAGCCCGTGCATGGTGGTGAGCTGGTTGAAGAACTCGGGCTGCACCACCTGCAGGCCGGGCTGGAACAGCTCGGCCCGGATCGTCAGCGCCATCACGCCCCCCGAGAGGAACATGATGAAACTGAAGATCAGGTACATCGTGCCGATGTCCTTGTGGTTGGTCGTCGTGATCCAGCGCATCAGGCCGGTAGGCCCATGGTGATGATCGTGCAGCTGATCGGGTGTAACGGCGGCCATTCGGGGTCCTCCTGTCAGACTTCGACGTTTTTCGGCGTTACGTGAGCGCTTTCCGACTCAGCCCTTGCGGCCGGCGGCGACTTCGGCGGGCTGGATCGCCTGACCGGTGGCGTTGCTCCACGCGTTACGGGTGTAGGTGATCACGGCGGCGAGATCGGTGTCGGACAACTGCTCGCCGAACGCCGCCATCGCCGTGCCGGCCTTGCCGTGCAGCACGAGATCGATCTGCGCAGCCATGTCTCCCAGCACCATCGACGAGCCGTCGAGCGCCGGGAAGGCCGGCGGCAGCCCCTTGCCGTCGGCCTGGTGGCAGGCCGCACAGTTGGCGGCGAAGACCTTCTCGCCGCGGGTAACCAGGTCGGCGAGCGCCCATTCGCGCAGCTCCTCGGCAGCGGCCGCGTCCGTCATCGATTTCTGTTCACCCACCCAGGCTGCGTACTTCTCGGCGGAGACGACGTGCACCTCGATCGGCATGAAGCCGTGGTCCTTGCCGCACAACTCCGCACAATTGCCGCGGAACACCCCTTCCTTGTCGGCACGAAACCAGGCATCCCGGATGAATCCGGGGATCGCATCCTGCTTTACGCCGAAGGCTGGCACCCACCAGGAGTGGATGACATCGTTGGCGGTGAGCAACACGCGGATCTTCTTGCCCACCGGCACGACGAGTGGCTTGTCGACCTCGAGCAGGTAGGCATCGCCCTTGGGCGCGGCGCCTTGGATCTGAGCACGCGGCGTGGAAGTGCCGGACAGGAAGCGGATACCCTCCCCTTCGCCCTGCAGGTAGTCGTAGCCCCACTTCCACTGGTAACCCGTGGCCTTGACGGTGATGTCGGGGTTCGAGGTGTCCTTCATCTCGATGATCGTCTTCGTCGCCGGCCAGGCCATGCCGAGCAGGATGAGCACCGGGATCACGGTCCAGGCGATCTCGACCGCGGTGTTTTCGTGGAAATTCGCGGCGACGGCACCGCGCGACTTGCGATGGTAAAAGACCGACCAGAACATCACGCCGAACACGGCGATGAAGATGAACAGACAGATCACCAACATCAGCGTGTGCATGTCGTTGATCTGCTCGGCGATGCCCGTCACCGGCGTCTGCAGGTTGTAGCGCGCAATGCCGTCTGCAGCGTGGACGCCAACGCCCGCAAAAGTTAGGAACAACAGCGTTGCAGCGCGACCGACACGGCCCATGGTCCCCCCCATCGAGTGCAGTTTCGGTCCGCGACGACATGCGAGCGGAACCGTGAAAGAGTGCAGAGCGCCTTGTTTTTCTTTGAATTGAGCGCTTCTGTACAGCGCCGATGATCATGCCATAGCGAATTTGCCAGCTGCAACAGGGAATCTTGATCGAGATCAATATATTGCATTGCGTCATTCGC
>JBFGZP010000523.1:0-1751 GCA_041586695.1 Thauera sp. | reverse complement strand
GTGGAACTCGGCGCATGGTTCGCGCGGCTGCAGCCAGGACGGGTTGAAGAGTACGGGCGGCGCCGGCCTGTTCTACTGCTTCGTCGCCAACTGATGCCGGTGCCCGCCGGGCCGCCGGCCCCGGCGATCGCTTTGCCGGGCGCGTTCGCGCCGGTGGCGCCATCGCCGGACGACTGCGCCCTGTTGTCCTGTCTGGCCGCAGGGCAGGCAGGCCTTCAACCCGCAAGAAAAGGCATCGACATGCAAAACAGGCTTCTTTCGCTATTTACGATCGCCGGCCTCATCGGTCCCGGCGGGCCATCGGCCATGGCCGCGCCGAACGAGGTCACGCCCGATCAGGTCGTCACGGCCATCGAGGGCGTGTTCGGCGTGGTGCCGGGCGAACGGCGCAACCATACCAAGGGCAGCTGTGCCGTCGGCGAGTTCGTCGGCAGCGCCGACGCGGCGCCCTACACCCGTTCCGCCCTGTTCTCGGGGCAGGCGGTGCCGGTGGTCGCACGCTTTTCGCTGTCGGGCGGCAATCCGAAGGCCCCCGACACCGCACGAAGCGGCCGCGGCATGGCGCTGCAGTTCAAGCTCCCCGGCGGCGCGCTGCATCACATGACGATGCTCAACGTGCCGGTGTTCGGCGCGGCCCACCCGCAGACCTTCCTCGATCTGATGCTGGCGCTCAAGCCCGACCCCGCCACCGGCAAGCCGGATCCGGAAGCGATGAAGGCGTTCAAGGCCAGCCACCCGGACACGCGCCCGCTCGACGAGTACATGGCCAGCCACAATCCACCGAGCAGCTTCGCCAGCAGCGCCTACTGGGGCATCCACACCTTCAGGTTCGTCAACGCCCGCGACGAGACCACTCTCGTGCGCTGGCGCTTCGTGCCGCAGGATGGCGAGCACCGGCTCTCCGACGACGAACTCAAGACCGCGGGGGCGAACTTCCTCGAGCAGGCGCTGATCGAGCGCACGCGCAAGGGCCCGGTGAAGTGGGACATGATGCTCACCCTCGGCGTCGCCGGCGACCCCGAGGACAATCCGACGCTGGCCTGGCCGGCGGACCGCAAGGAGCTGAAGGTGGGCACGCTCACCATTGGCGAGGCCATGGCGCAAAAGGGTGCCGAGTGCGAACCCATCAACTTCGACCCGATGGTGATGGCCGACGGCATCGCGCCGACGAACGACCCGATCCTTCAGTTCCGCTCGCCCGCGTACGCGGTCTCGTTCGGCAAGCGCCTGGGCGGGATGTAGGCCACGCCCCCCAACCAGCGGCGCGTGGACGTCAGCAGGGCCGCCCCGACCCTGCCCGGGGGCCGTCCGCCGGCAGTGCCGCCGCGTGGTTCAGCTGCGGGCAAGGGGCGCCTGTCGTCAGGGTCGGATCCCCAGGATCGTCATGGCCCTGGCCAGGGTTTCGACCGACTCCTTGTGCTTGCCGGCCTTGTGCAGGATTTCGCCTTCGGCGCGCAGCATCTGCACTTCCTTCATCTGCTGGGCGCTGAGCGCGGGCTGCCGGGCCAGGGCGTCGTCGATCTTCTTCATGTCCGCGGGGCAGTGAAAAGCCCAGGCGCCGGTCGACGCGACGACAAGCAGGCCTGCAAGGGCGTGGCGAATCTTCATGGTGGTCTCCTCGATTGGGGCGCGCGGGACCCCGCCTGCTTGTGATTCGGCGCGCGCAGACGCGGTTCCCCGCGCACGGGCGCGTCGCCGACCCGCCGCCCCCGCCTCGCATCAGCGGTGGCCGACGGGCGGATTGAACAGTG
>JBFGZP010000522.1:0-1766 GCA_041586695.1 Thauera sp. | reverse complement strand
TGGTTGGTACGTCTCTTCCCTGAGCGCCAGCGCCAGTTCCCGCAGCCACCGTTCCCGACCGTACCGCTCGATATCGTCGAACGTCTGCCCGTCCACGCCCGGTGCGCCCTTGTTGGCACGGCACCGATCGTAGGCGTGTGCGAGCACGTCCGGTCGATACAGCTTGTCGTACAGCGCGTAGAACCGGAACTCGGGTTCTGCCTTCGCTTTCGCATGTAACGCCGCCTGCAGCTTCTGAACGCTGATCGGAGTGGATAGGTTGCCCAATCTCCTGCCCTCGCCACTTCCTGCGTTGATTCTGAACCAGGGCCCCTTCCCTCCACCGGCATTACCCGGCTTCCCCGGTACTACGGGCCCCTCCGCCATCCTCGGTCATCAAGCCTCGCCGTCACCGGCAACCTGTTGGAGACTCCCACCTCCATGACCGAGGACTTCCCGTGTTCCGCACGCTCTTCCTCTTACACACATGCCACCGCCAATACCCCGGCACGGCTACCAGGTGCATGTTTCGCTCACTTCCCCGGTAGTGGCAGCCTTCCCCGCATCGACTGGCAGGTCGGCCCGTGCATCACCCTTTTCGAGGCTTGCTCAGCGTTCACTCACGTTGCGGCCTGCGTGCTCGCCAAGTCACCTAGTGACCCTCTACACCGAAGGCTTCAGCCATTTCGTTACCTCCATGACTGCTCCGATTGCTACCGGCCGGAGCGAAAGAGGCCGGGCGGGTTTCGCACCCGCTGGAAAAAAACGCCGACTTTGCACGGCGCACGTCGAACTCGGGAGGCCACGTGCCGGCCTCACGCGACAAAGGACACCACCTCCTGGTCCGACTCTTCCATCCGCACGACATTCAGGCTCGGCCCGAACACCGACTTCGCCACCGGGACCAGGTGATCGTGGTGGCTGAGGAAGATCACCTGCGTCATCTCCGACAGGTGCGCAAGCGCCTGTAACGCGGCCTTCGAACGGGCGTCGTCGTAGTTGATCACCAGGTCGTCGGCAATGAAGGGCATTGCGGGCGCCGTCTCTAGGTGGAGTTCCAGCGCGGCGAGCCGCAGCGCCAGGTACAGTTGGTCCCGGGTGCCGTCGCTCATGCCCTCGATCGAGACAAGTTCGCCTGCGGCTCGCACGCCGTGAAGTTTCAGCGGCTCGCTTTCATGGTCGACGACCAGGCGGGAGAACGAGCCCAGGGTAAGCGAGGAAAAGATCGCGCCGGCGCGGCCGAGCATGGGGCCCTGCTTTGCCTCGCGGTAACGCTCGATTGCCCAGCGCAGCAGCTTTGCCGCGGTCACGACTTTGACATAGCGCTCGGCCGCATTTGCCATGCGCGCCAGCGCCTCCTGGCGCTGGGACTCGGCGCGGGCGGCTTCATCCTGCCCTGCGATCCTGCCGAGGCTTGCCTTCGCTTCCTGAAGCGCGGCAGTCGCGTGGTTCTGCTCGGCGACCACCTCATCGACGCGAGCCTTCAGCGCCTCGAGTTCGCCGGCGATGCCGGGCAGATCCACGCTGGCACATTCGGCGGCGAGCTCCGCAATGGGAAGGCCGTCGCCCGTGCGCCGCAGCGCTTCTTCCTCGGCCCGCAGTGCGGCGGTGAGTGCACGCTCCCGATCGGATCGGTCGATCAGGGGGTCGAGTTCATCGTGCCGGTCGACCGCAGCCATGCCGAGCAGGGGCGCGAGACCGGCCTCGGCGTCGCGAATCGCGGCCGCCCCTTCCTCGCAACTTTGCAGGGCTTCATCGAGCTCGGCCTGGAGGCGTGTGCGCTCCCG
>JBFGZP010000521.1:0-1769 GCA_041586695.1 Thauera sp. | reverse complement strand
GACCTCGTCCTGCTTGGGCAGGAAGGCGCCGCCCGAGTCGACCAGATAGACGCAGGGCAGGTTGTTCTGCTCGGCGATCTCCTGCGCGCGCAGGTGCTTCTTGACCGTCATCGGGTAGTAGGTGCCGCCCTTCACGGTGGCATCGTTGGCGACGATCATGCATTCGACGCCCTGCACCCGGCCGATGCCGGTGATCACGCCGGCGCTGGGGGCGTCGTTGTCGTACATGCCGAAGGCGGCGAGCTGACCGACCTCGAGAAAGGACGTACCGGGGTCGAGCAGGTGGTTGACGCGGTCGCGCGGCAACAGCTTGCCGCGGCCGGTGTGCTTGGCGCGTGCCGCTTCACCGCCGCCGAGACCCACTTCGGAGGCCTTCGCGCGCAGGTCGTCGACCAGGCTGCGCAGGGCTTTGGCATTGGCCTGGAACTCCTCGCTGCGCGGGTTGATGCCGGATTTGATGATGCTCATGTCTCCTCGTCCTTTTTCGGGTTCTTGATCGGGTTGCCCGCTCGCAGCCTGCGAGCGGAAGAAATCCTGCGGGCGCGGCGGGGATGAGAGGGAGGCAGGGATTCCCCAGCGCTCATTGCCCGCAGGACTTGAAACAGCTGGCCGGCTCGACCCGGACGGCTCAGGTCGCGAGGGCGCGGCCGATCACCAGTTTCTGGATGTCGCTCGCGCCTTCGTAGATCTGGCACACGCGCACGTCGCGGTAGATGCGCTCGACCGGGAAGTCGCTGACGTAGCCGTAGCCGCCATGCACCTGGATCGCGTCCGAACATACGCGCTCGGCCATCTCCGAGGCGAACAGCTTGGCCATCGACGCTTCCTTCAGGCATGGCCGGCCGGCGTCCTTCAGGCTCGCCGCATGCCAGACCAGCTGGCGCGCGGCCTCGAGCTGGGTGGCCATGTCGGCGAGGCGGAAGTTCACCGCCTGGTGTTCGAAGATCGGTTTGCCGAAGGTTTCGCGCTCCTGCGCATACTTCACCGCCGCGTCGAGCGCGGCGCGTGCCATGCCGAGGCACTGCGAGGCGATGCCGATGCGGCCGGCCTCGAGGTTGGAGAGCGCGATCTTGTAGCCCTCGCCTTCGGTGCCGAGCAAGGCGTCCGCCGGCACGCGGCAGTTCTCGAACAGGATCTGCGCGGTGTCGGACGCCCTCTGCCCCATCTTTTCCTCGATGCGGCCGACCACGTAGCCCGGTGCATCGGCGGGCACGAGGAAGCAGGAGATGCCCTTCTTGCCCGCGGACTTGTCGGTGACCGCAAACACGATCGCGACATCGGCGTGCTTGCCGGTGGTGATGAACTGCTTGACGCCGTTGAGCACCCAGCCCTCACCATCGCGGGTCGCGGTGGTACGGATCGCCGAAGCGTCCGAACCCACATGCGGCTCGGTGAGGCAGAAGCAACCGAGCTTCTCGCCGCGCGCCAGCGGCTTGAGCCATTGCTCCTTCTGCGCGTCGCTGCCATAACGATTGGGGATGCCGCAGGCGAGCGAGTTCTGCACGCTGACGATGGTCGAGGTCGCGCCGTCACCGGCGGCGATCTCTTCGATCGCCAGCACCAGGCTCATGTAATCCATGCCGGCGCCGCCCCACTGCTCCGGCACCACCATGCCCAGGGCGCCGAGTTCGGCAAGTTCCTTCAGCGCGTCGCGCGGGAAGGTGTGATTGCGGTCCCATTCGGCGGCGAAGGGGGCGAGGCGTTCCTGCGCGAAGGCGCGCATGGAGTCGCGGATGAGTTCCTGCTCAGCAGTCAGAATCATGGTCTTT
>JBFGZP010000520.1:0-1771 GCA_041586695.1 Thauera sp. | reverse complement strand
GGAACCTTGAGTTCGGCCATCAGGTAGAGACTGTGGCCGATCGCCTCCGACTGGCCGCGCTCTTCGGCGCCGATGCCCGGGTAGGCGCCCGGCGTATCGATGAAGGTGAACACCGGCAGACTGAACTTCTCCGCCAGCTTCATCAGCCGCATCGCCTTGCGGTAACCCTCGGGTCGCGGCATGCCGAAGTTGCGCGCGATCTTTTCCTTGGTGTCACGCCCCTTCTGGTGGCCGATCACCATGCAGCTCTGACCATTGAAGCGCGCCAGCCCGCCGACGATCGCCTGATCATCGGCGAAGGAGCGGTCGCCGTGCAGTTCCTCGAAATCGGTGAAGATGTGCTGCAGGTAGTCCAGCGTGTAGGGCCGCTGCGGATGGCGCGCGACCTGGGCGATCTGCCAGGGCGTCAGCTTGGCGTACAGGTCCTTGGTCAGCGACTGGCTCTTGGCTTCGAGGCGGGCGATCTCCTCGGAGATGTCGACCGCGGAATCGTCCTGGACGAAGCGCAGCTGCTCGATCTTGGCCTCGAGCTCGGCGAGAGCCTGTTCAAAATCCAGAAAGGTGGTCTTCATCAAACCTTTCCCAGCAAGAAAGTTGGCCATTGTACCCGCTTGTGCTCGCCGCCGTGACAGCGAAAAGGCGAGGCTGCAGCACGATCGGGCAAGGGGTCGACGCGACGGGGCGGCCACCTTGCGGTGGCCGCCCCGTCATTTCACGCATCGCTGAGCCGGTGCGAACCGGACGGCGCGATCAGTCGTTGTTGAACACGCCCAGCAGGTGCAGCAGGCTGGTGAAGAGGTTGAAGATGGAAACGAACAGCGTCACCGTCGCCATCACGTAGTTGGTTTCACCGCCGTGGATGATGTTGCTGGTCTCGTACAGGATAAGGCCCGACATCAGCAGCACGAATGCTGCCGAAACCGTCAGCGACAACGCCGGGATCGAGAAGAACACCGCCCCCAGTCCGGCGAGGAAGGCCACCAGGATGCCGACGAAGAGGAATCCGCCCATGAAGGAGAAATCCTTGCGCGTCGTCAGCGCGTAAGCCGACAGACCGAGGAAGATCGCCGCCGTGCCGCCCATCGCCTGCATCACGATCTGGCTGCCGTTGGGCAGGGACAGGTAGGCGGAGATGATCGGCCCCAGCGTGTAGCCCATGAAGCCGGTGAGGGCGAACACGAACAGAACCCCGGCGCTGCTGTTGCGGAACTTGGAGGTCAGGTACAGCAGGCCGAAGTAGCCGACCAGGGTGAGGATGAGGCCCGGATGCGGCAGGCCGAGCGCGATCGACACCCCGGCGCTGACCGCCGAGAAGGCCAGCGTCAGCGACAGCAGCATGTAGGTATTGCGGATGACCTTGTTGGTCGAGAGGACCGAAGCCTCCGAACGCGTCATCGTGGACAAGCGGTTTTCCATGGCGAAATGCCCTCCTGGGTAATAAGTGTTTTCCGAATGAAGCTTGGTCTCGAATCGAGCCACTTCGTTCATCTGTCTGGACGAAAGTATAGCCGTGCTCTCACGCCGGCGACGCTTCGACCTGTGGCAATAGCGCGCGATCCTTGCGCTGGTGCCGGCGCAGGCGCTGCGACAGCACCCGCGCGACACGGTCAGCGGCCTCGTCCACCGCGGCGCGGACCTCGATCTGGGTGATGGCGAACACCACGTCGGGCAGGTTACGCAGCCGCAGCTGGACGACGCAGCGCTTGTCTGCGCCGCCGCGCGGGCCATTGACGTCGGCCACTTTCACCCGCGCCCACTGGATGTGGTCGCG
>JBFGZP010000519.1:0-1773 GCA_041586695.1 Thauera sp. | reverse complement strand
GGTCTTCCGCCGCATGAAGGATCCGTCCAACGAGGCCTTCGCCCTCTACCGCCTCGCCACCCTCGGTACCCTGCGCGAGGACTTCGCCGCCGCCATCGAACTGGCCCAGGCGGCGCTACCCCTGGTGCGCGGAAAAAACGCCGCCGTCGCCGCCAACCTGTGGGACACAATCGGCCGCGCCAATCTGCGCCTCGGCTTCGTCCGCCGCGCCGAGCAGGCCTGGCGCGAGGGCGTCGCCCTGCTGCACGGACTCGGCGCGGAAAAGCCGCTCGCCGCCGCGACGCTCAACCTCGGCACGACCCTGCTGCTGCAGCAACGCGACGACGAGGCGGCAGAAGCCTTCGCCCGGGCCGCCGCAGGCTTCCGCCGCCTGGGCGACCGCGAAAACCTCGAGCACTGCCTCCTGTGCGAGGCCGCCGTGCGCCTCGACAGCCGCATCGCCGCACTCTCCGAGGCCGGCCACGCCACCGCCGACCCGCAGCTGGCGCGGGCCAGGGCAGGCGAGATGATCGCGCTCTACCCGGAGCTGATCGCGATGTACGACAAGATCGGCGCCCACCAGCTCGTCGCCGAATTCCTCGCCTCGGCCGCCAGCACCGCCCGCTTCGCCGGCCAGCTCGCGCACGCGGTCGACTGGTACCGCCAGGCCGGCCAGGCGTTCCACGACCTCGGCCTGCTGCCACGGGCGGCGGAGTCGGTGGCGAACGCCGAGGCGTTGCTGCAGCAGTGGGCCGACGCGCTACTGCGGAACCAGCAGATGCCGGCCGCCGTGCCGGTGCTGCTGCAGCTCGCCGAGGTCGCCGCGCAGCTCGGCCATCGCGAGCGTGGCGCCACCGCCCTGTACAACGCGGCGATCGCTCTCGCGTCCCTCGAGCAGTACGAAGACGCCCGCGCACTGGCGGAGCAGGCAGCCGGACGCTACGACGCCGGCTCGGACGACGCGTCGAATGCCAGAAAGCTCGCCGAGTATTGCCGGGAAAATTCAAATCCGTCCTGAACCTGCGCGCCATCCCGCGCACGCCCGGCATGCCCACGTGACATACCGCACAGTCCGCCCGCCTGCGCCAAGGCAGTATCGCGCCTTGCGCATCGTCATATCTATTGCCGCCATTGCACCCAGTACGCATGAATTCGGTCGATAGACGGCAAGCCGGCCTCCAAACCCGCCATACTCCAGCGCCTGGCAGCCGCAGACGGCCGCAGACAGACGCATTGGTGGGCTCGGGACGAACCGAGTCGCTCTCGTCCTGCACCCCGCGATCGTGCCGCACGCCTGCAAAGCCCACATTCGATCGAGACCACACCGGGACCCCCTGAGCATTCCATGACCAAGCGCCACCCCAGCCCCACCCGCCGCAGCCGCACGCTGCCGGCCACCCTGGTCGCCGCCGCCCTGCTCGCAGGCTGCGCCATCCAGACCCCGCCCGTGACGCAGAAGGAAGCCCCGCAGACGCTCGCCACCCAGCGCGCCGCCCAGCAGGCCGTTGCCGCGCAGGCGCCGGCCGCGCCGACGCTCAAGCGCAAGATCGCCCTCGGGCGCATCACCAACGAAACCAACTACGGCCAGTCGCTGCTGCGCGACCGTCACGACGACCCGCTCGGCAAGCAGGTGACCGACCTGCTGAGCAAGGCGCTGACCGAGTCCGGCGCCTACCTGGTGTTCGAGCGCCCCGACATCTCGCGCCTGAAGGCCGAGAGCCGCCTCACCGATACCCGGCTCAAGCTCGTCGGCGTCGATGCGCTCATCATCGGCTCGCTGACCGAGTTCGGCCG
>JBFGZP010000518.1:0-1777 GCA_041586695.1 Thauera sp. | reverse complement strand
GCGCTCGGCGCCGTCAGCCTCGATGTCGACGAAACGGCAGCCGGCCTGGCCGAGCTCGCCGCCCTGAGGCGGGATGAAGTTGGCAGCGATCGCACGGCCGCGAATCTCGTCCGGCACACCTTCACGCTGCAGCACGAAGGCAAAGGCCTCGCCGAGCGCCGGGGCCTGGGCCGCCTGCATGGAGAAGCCTTCGGCCGACAGGTCGTTGAGCGGCACGCGCGCGCCGCCGATCAGCGCGAAAAAGCAGGGGTCGCCGCGGCGGCGCGCGACGAAGCGCTGCACGCGCCGGCGCTCGGCACTGCTGGCGTCGTCTGCAGCAGGCACTTCGACGGGTTCGGGGCGCTCCGCGCTCATTTGACCCCGCGCTCCTTGCGCACACGGGCGATCAGCTGGTCGAGGACCTTCAGCGTGTCCTCATGGCTGCCCGAAAGCGTGGCGGAGGTCAGGTACTTGCCTTCCACCACGACTGTGGGCACGCCCTGGATCTTCATCACGCGGGCCAGCTGGTCCGCGCGCTGCAGCATCGAATTCACGCCGAAGGACTTGTAGGCATCCATGAACTTCTTGCTGTCGGCGACCTTGCCTTCGATCCAGTCGCGCGCGCCCTCTTCCGTGTACAGGGGTTGCTTGTCGTCCTGCACGGCGCCGAACACCTTGGAATGCACGGCGTCCAGGTCGCCCGTGGTCTTGGCGGCGTAGAACAGCCGCGCCAGCCCGCCCAGCTGGGCATTGTTCCAGATCGCCGGGACATGGCGGAAAGACACGTCCGCCGGCAGCTTCTTGCGCCAGGCTTCGACCAGGGGGTCGAAGTCGCGGCAATGAGGGCAACCATAGTGGAAGAACTCGATGATCTCGATCTTCGACGGATCATCGGTCTTCTGGACCGGATCCAGGACGGTATAAGGATCCTTCGCCCATGCGCCCATGGCGGGCGGCAGGGTGGCGGCCAGCACGGCCATCTGCTTCAGGGCATCGCGACGATTCATGAGCTTCTCCAAAGGCGAAATCGACATTCAGACGCGGGGAACACGCCGACGTTCCCCATGGGGGTCGGGAGTCAGGGGCTGGCGCGGGCCACCGCGGCGCTGAAACCTGCGTCGGCCAGGCGGGCACGCACCGGGTTCATGTCCTCGGGCTTGGCGAAGGGGCCGATGCGAACCCGATGCACCGTGCGACCGTCGGCGAGCTGGGCACGCTGGGCGCTTGCCTCGATCCCGGCCAGCGCCAGGCGTGCCTTCAGGTTGTCGGCCTCGGCCGGGTTCTCGAACGCGCCGATCTGCAGATACAGGCGCTCCACCGGCCTGGCCACCACATCCTGCACCGGCGCGCCGGGAACCGGTTGCGCCGGCGGCGCCGGCTGCGCGGATGGCGTCGACTGGGCCGGCGGCACGTTGTCACCCTGGGGCAGGATCTTGTAAAACTCGAAGTCCTGCTTCACCACCGGGCGATCGCCCGGCTTGCCGGGCAGCGCGGCCGGCGCCTGGTCGCCGGTGGGCATGCGCGGCGCGACCGGCGGCGTGGCCTGGAACGGATTGGCGCGGGTGAAATACCAGGCGGCGCCCGCAGCGATGAGGGCGCCGAACACCAGGCCGATGAAAATCCCGATCAGGGTGCCACCGCCGCTCCTGGCGGGCGCGCGCGCCGGGCGGCGGGTGGGTTTGCGATCTCGACTCAATGATTTCTCCGGCGCTTACATGGATTCGGGCGCGGACACGCCCAGCAGCGCAAGGCCGCTCGCCAGCACCTGCCGGACCGCGGCGGCGAGGGCGAGGCGCGC
>JBFGZP010000517.1:0-1777 GCA_041586695.1 Thauera sp. | reverse complement strand
GTTCGCCCAGCACGTCAATTGGGTCAAAGGCATCGACCCGAAGACCGGTCGGCTCATCGACCCCGTTTACCCGGAGGAGGGCAAGCGCACGATGCTCTGCCCCAACCTGCTCGGCGCGCGCAGCTGGAACCACGGCGCCTATAACCCCGGAACCGGCCTCTGGTACTCCCACGGAATGGAAGTGTGTAACGAGGTGGTGTCGGGCAAGGACGATCCGGCCAATCTGGTGGCGCTGTCCTCGCTGTCGCTCGGCATCGAGGAGATCAAGCTCGTGCCGCCGCCCAACGACAAACCCCACGGGCGGCTGGATGCGCGTGATCCGCTGACGGGTAAGCTGAAGTGGAGTATCCGCTACGAGATGCCGCCGCTGTCGAGCGTACTGACCACGGCAGGCGGGCTGGTGTTTACCGGCGACATGGAAGGGCGCATCTATGCTTATGACGCCGACAACGGCGACGAGCTGTGGCACTTCGACGCCGGATCGGGTCTGCGCGGCGGACCGGTAAGCTACGCCGCGAACGGCAAGCAGTACATCGTCGTGCCGACCGGCCTGGGATCTCATGCGCCCGGCTTTCTCGCCGGTGCCTTCCCGCAGATCAAGGACCTGCCGGGTGGCGCAGCGCTGATCGCGTTCTCGCTCGACTGAAATCGGCGCCCTCGGCGCATTCACCCAAGTTCGTGCGGGGCGACACCGTTCGCGCCGCACGACCCCACCGGGAGCAAGCAATCATGCATGTCGACAACACCATCCCACGGAGGCGAGCCGTGCCCGAGCGCTCCGGCGCGTCACGATTCCTTTTTCACCTGGCTGCGATCACGATGGGCGCCGGCTTGGCGCTCGACTGTGCGGCAGCCGGTCCGGCCGCGGCACCGGCGCCGACCGTCACCGTCGCATCGCAGGCCCCATTCGACCTCGGCGATCCGCAGCGAATCGAGACCGGTCGCAAGCGCTTCAACAAGACCTGTGCTGGCTATTGCCATGGCCACGAGGGCGTCGGTGGACGGGCGCCCGATTTCAAGGGCCGGACCGACCTTTCGCCGGAACTCGCCTTTGACGTCATCTCGCACGGCCGCGAGGGCGCCGAGGTAATGCCGCCGTGGGGTCAGGCCTTCAGCGCTGAGCAGATTTGGGAACTGGTCGCCTACCTGGCGTACCTGGGGCGGCAGCCGGCACAGTGAGGACGGCCGCCGTCCGCTCCGAGGCGACCAGGATCAGCCAATGGCAAGTTCTATTTTGTTCTATCAGTATCCGAGTAGAACTGTGAAGAACTCGATAGAACATGGACCCGATCAAGAATCCATTTTCACCCGGTGCGGGCTCGCCGCCGCCGGAGCTGGCCGGGCGCGCGCCCATTCTGGAGCAGGCGCGCATCCTGCTCGGTCGCGTGTTCCTGGGAAAGCCAAGAAAAGGCCTGATGCTGACCGGACTGCGTGGCGTCGGCAAGACCGTGTTACTCAACGAAGTACGCCGCATGGCGCAGGAGGCCGGCTACCGCACGGTGCTGATCGAGGCCCATGAAGACAAAGCCCTCGGTCCGCTGATCGCCGCGCGGCTGAAAACGGTGTTTTTCGAACTGGACCGGATTGCGCAAGCGGGGATCGCGTCAGGCGTGGCTTGCGCGTGCTCCGAAGCTTTCTTGGTGGTTTGAAGCTCAAGATGGGCGAGGCCGCCAAGGAAAAGAACAGCGCGGTCGCGATCCTGATCGACGAGATCCAGTACCTGACCCAGAAGGAGCTCGGCGCCCTCATCATGGCCATGCACCGCATGCAGCAACGC
>JBFGZP010000516.1:0-1779 GCA_041586695.1 Thauera sp. | reverse complement strand
TTGAAAGTGATCAACATATCGAGTCTCCCTTCTCTGGTCTTGGGTCGACGCTGCTCTGTCGTCATGCGCCCGCGCATTGCGGGCTGGCAACCGGAATCCGCCCGAGGGGGATGCTTGCGCGCTTGAAGCTTGCGTGCGCATGGTGAAAGGCGAAGCTGTTGCCACTTTTGCACGCACGACGGCGCTCCTCGCGCACGCCCACCCCTCTCAGGCGGGCAGCGCCTCGGTCACCTCGTCCGTGCGTACTTTGAAATTCAGCAGGGTATTGGGTCCGAAGGTGTTGCTGATGGCGACATCGGCCGCGTCGCGCCCGCGGGCGATCAATACGCGGCCGATGCGCGGCGTGTTGTTGCGGGCGTCGAAGGTGTGCCACTGGCCCTCGAGATAAACCTCGAACCAGGCGGCGAAATCCATTTGATCGTAGGGCGGCGACGTGCCGATGTCGCCGAGGTAGCCCGTACAGTAGCGCGCGGGGATGTTCATGCAGCGACAGAAGGCGATGGCAAGATGTGCATAGTCACGGCACACACCGGTCCGCTCGTGGTAGGCCTCCCACGCCGTCTTGGTCGATCGCGCGTGCTGAAAGCCGAAGACGATATGCCGATTCACATAGTCGCAGATCGCCTGAACACGCCCCCAACCCGTCGGCCCTTCGGCAAACAACTGCCAGGCCGTATCGGACAGGCGGTCGGTCTCGCAATACCGGCTTCCCAGCAGGAACTGCAGGGTCTCGTCGGGCAACTCCTGCACCGGCGTCTGCCGCGCCTGCGGCATGAGCACGTCGGGCTGCCCGGTGTCGTTCACAAGGGCATCGGTGGATAGCCGGAGAAGCCCCTTGGGCGCGACGATACGGGAGCACCAGTTGCCGAAGCTGTCGCGATAGGCGGTGATGGGTACCGGCGGGTGGGCGATCAGGTGATCGGGCGTGAGCATGTCGGAGACCCGGGTGTAGTGCACGCTCAGGGTCAGCATCATCGGGGTCGGTTGTGGGCAGTCGTAGACCAGTTCGTAGCCTATGCGGATCTTCATGGTGAGGCTCCTTCGATACACCGGTGCGGCCGGGATACGGCGCGCTGGCGTGTTTCATGAATCGGCAGGCGAAGTGGAATCCCTGCCGCTGTGGCCAGCGAGCGCCCGGTGCAGCGACGCGACGATCACCTCGCGCAGGGCCGCCCAGTGTCGCCCCGCCCGGGCGGCGTGCCGCTGGTTGAGCTCCAGTTCGACGCCGACGTAGGCGCCGGGCGGCAGGCGTTTGCGCAACCACGAAGTCAGGCCGTCGTCCTTGCCTGAATAGGGGTAATTGCGGCGGACCGTGAGAGCGGGTGCGTATGCCGCGAGCGCGGCCTTCCAGCGCCGGCAGAGAGCCGCCTCCTCGGGTCTGGCCGGGTCGTAGAGCAGGCCGATGTCGGCCTTTCGCAGCTTGCCGTGCAAGGTCGGCGTGAAGCTGTGGGAAGAGACGTGTATCACCCGGCCACGCTCCGCGATCGCCTGCCTTACGAGGTCCTCGGCCCGCACGCGATAGGGCTGGTAGTGGCGCGCCAGTATGCGCTGGCGCACCGGGGCAGGCAGCCTTCGAATCGCCTCGAAGTGCAGGCGAGGATGGCCGACCGAGCGGTTCAGATCGACCAGCAAACGACTTACCGTGGCCGCCAGCAGCGGCGCTCCGAATGCCTTGGCCAGCGCCCTCGCCATGACGAGCGCACCGGCGTCGAACCCGCGATGGGTGTCGAGCAAGCTCCGGTGAATGTGGAACAGGTCGCGATACGGTGCGGGAATGCG
>JBFGZP010000515.1:0-1783 GCA_041586695.1 Thauera sp. | reverse complement strand
TAGGGCCGGCCGACGATGAAGGCCTCGAAGCCGCGGAACTCGACGATGTGCAGTCGGGCCTGCTGCACCCGGTTGTCGTCGTCGAGCAGCAGGGTGACCTTGCCGTGGCCCTCGACCCTCGAGACGGGGTCGAGGGCCACGCGGCGCAGGCCTTCCGGGTGGGCGGCGGTCTCCATCATTCGTACTCCACTAGTCGTACTCCATCAGGCCGTGACCGAGGCGCGGCTCGCGGCCTTCGAGCAGGGCCGTGAGGAAGGCCCAGATGGCCTCGGCGCTGGGCGGGCAGCCGGGCAGGAAATGGTCGATATGCACGACCTCGTGGATGGGGTGCACCCGCGCCAGCGGCAGCGGCAGTTCGGGGTCGTTGGGCACCGCGCTGCCGGCGGCCAGCCCCGCTCGCCCTCGATACACGTCGGTCAGGATGTCGCCGATGTCGAGCGCATTGCGCTGCGCCGGAAGCCCGCCGGTGATCGCGCAAGCCCCCACCGCCACCAGCACCTTGCAGCGGGCGCGGAACTCGCGCAGCACATGCACGTTCTCGGCGTTGCACAGGCCGCCCTCCACCAGGCCGATGTCACACGGCCCGCAATGCTTCAGGTCGGTCAGTGGCGAACGGTCGAATTCGACGAGGTCGAACAGAGCGAACAGGCGCTCGTCGAGGTCGAGCAGCGACATGTGGCAGCCGAAGCAGCCGGCCAGCGAGACCGTGGCCACCCGCGGCCGGCGCGCCTCGGCGGCCTCGGCTGCGGGGGGCGGAGCTGACTTGGCGACGATCTTCGCCTTGCTGCGCCTCGCCGCGCCCTTACCTGCCTTGCGCCGTTGGGACTCAGCTGCGCTCATCATCGACCTCCGCCGATTGCTGTCCCTCTGCGGACACGGGTGCATGGTCGAAGCGCCGCTCGCCGATCGGGACGACGAAGCCGCGGCGCTTGGGCAGGATGGCACCCACCGGGCAGACGTGCGCCGCGAGGTCGTCCGCCGCGAAGGCGCTGTCGCCGAGCTCGCCGCTCGGCGAATTCACCAGCAGGTGGGTGCCGATGCCGTAGCCGCCGATCGCGAACACGTCCTTGCGGTCGACCTCGTGGCTGGCGCGCACGCACAGCTTGCACAGGATGCAGCGGTTGAGGTCGAGCCACATGTCCGGGTGGCTGGCATCGACCGGTCGATGCGGGTAGAACTCCTCGAAATGCGGCCCGGTCATTCCCATTTCGTAGGCCGTGGCCTGCAGCAGGCAGTCGCCGCTCTTTTCGCAGCTGGGGCAGAAGTGATTGCCTTCCACGAACAGCATCTGCAGCAGGAGTCGGCGCTTGCCGTCGAGTTCGGGCGTGCGGTTCTCCACCACCTGGTCTGGTGCGGCGCGCGTGGTGCATGCGGCCGCCAGGCGGCCATCGACCTTGACCGTGCACAGCCGGCAGGCGCCGCTCTGGCCCAGCGTCGGGTGCCAGCAAAGGTGTGGCACGTAATGGCCGGCACGCCTTGCGGCTGCCATCAGCGTGTCGCCGTCCTCGAAGGGCACGGCGGTGCCGTCGAGCATGAACTCCTGGGTCATCCCTTGCGCTCCAGATGGGCTCCTTCATCGTCGCGTCCGGTGACGCGCCGCGCCGCGGCCAGCTCGGCGTCGAGATCGAAGCCGGGCGTGAAGGTGGGCGACAGCAGTCGCCGCTCGTACGCGGGCCGAAAGCGCACCAGGGTGTCGCGCAGCGGATTGGTGGCCGAGGCCCCGAGCCCGCAGTGGGTCGTGCCATGCAGCAGCGCTTCGAGTTCGCGCAGCTCGGCCTCGTCG
>JBFGZP010000514.1:0-1796 GCA_041586695.1 Thauera sp. | reverse complement strand
TACGTCGTCGACAATCTGCCGGCGGCCTTGCTGCCGCAACTTGTCGCGCATTTGCGCGGAACCGGCTACAAGCGCGTGGCGGTGGCGGTCGACATGCGCTCCGGCGCCAGCATCGCCGCCCTGCCGCAACAGGTGGAAATCCTGCGCGGGGTCGTGCGCGACCTGCGCTTCATCTTCCTCGAAGCGCGCGACGATGCGCTCATCGCGCGTTTTTCCGAAACCCGCCGCCGCCATCCGCTGGGCGAGGGCGGCCTTTCGCTGGCCGAGGCGATCCACCGCGAGCGCGACGCGCTCGAGAACATCGCCGAGCTGGGCCATCGAGTCGATACCAGCGATCTCCACCCGAACTCGCTGCGTGCCTGGGTGAAGGACTTCATCGAGCTCGATGCGAGCGAGGGCCTGACGCTGATGTTCGAATCCTTCGGCTTCAAGTACGGCATCCCGATGGATGCGGATCTCGTCTTCGACGTGCGCTGCCTGCCCAACCCGCATTACGACGCGCGCCTGCGCCCGCTCACCGGCAGTGACCAGCCGGTGATCGACTTCCTGCAGAAGATCCCGGAGGTCGGCCGCATGGCCGAGGACATCCGCCGCTTCCTGGCGAACTGGCTGCCGGCCTATGTGCGCGACAACCGCAGCTATCTGACCGTCGCGATCGGCTGTACGGGCGGCCAGCACCGCTCGGTCTACATCACCGAATGGCTCGCCGAGCGTTTTCGCGACAAGGTGCAGGTCATCGTCCGCCACCGCTCGGCGGCACGGCGGGCGGCCGACCGTGCCGCCGGGGGCGCGGATGCGCCGGCGAACGGGCCCGGTTCGTGATCGCCGCGCTCGCCGGCTGGCGGGCTTTGCTGCGACCGGGCGATATCCTCGTCGTGCTGCTCGGGGCAGGCGTCTGCGTCTGGTCGGGCGTGAGCATGTGGCGGGGCGGCGCGCCCGAGGCGGCGGTGGTGCGCGCCGCCGGCCGCGTGGTGGCCGAGGTCGATCTCGCCAGTCCGCGCATGATCGAGGTCCCGGGCCCGCTCGGCACCACCCTGATCGAAATCGAACCCGGCCGCGCCCGCGTCGCCGCCGACCCGGGCCCACGCCAGTACTGCGTGCGCCAGGGCTGGTTGAGTCGCGCCGGCGCGGTGGCGATCTGCGCCCCCAACCAGGTCAGTCTCACGCTCACCGGGCGTGGTGCGGATTATGACTCGCTCAACTATTGAACTGATCCCCACCGTCGAGGATCGGCGCATCGCCCGCCACGCCGCGGCGGCGATCGTGCTCACCGTGGCCGAGGCCGCGATTCCGCTGCCGTTGCCGGGAGTCAAGCCCGGGCTGGCGAACATCGTCACGCTGATCGTGCTGGCGCGCTGGGGCTGGCGTGAGGCGGTGTGGGTGGGCCTGCTGCGGGTGCTGGCGGGCAGCCTGCTGCTGGGGCAGTTCCTCGCGCCCGGCTTCTTTCTAAGCCTGTCGGGCGCGATCGCGAGCCTCGTCGTGCTGGGTCTTGCGATGTACCTGCCGCCGCGCTGGTTCGGGCCGGTCAGCCAGAGCATACTCGCGGCCTTCGCCCACATCGGCGCCCAGCTCGTGGTGGCGCGGCTGTGGCTGGTCCCGCACGACGGCGTGTTCTACCTGATGCCCGTCTTCGCCGCGGCAGCGGTCGTGTTCGGGCTGGTCCATGGGCTGGTGGCGGGGCGACTGCTCGAGGAACTGGGCGGGCGCATCACCTGGCTGTACGCCGCGCACAACCCGAAGCTCACCGCCGGCGTCGCCTGGTACGGGCGAATCGACGGCGCACCGTCCGAATTGAC
>JBFGZP010000513.1:0-1805 GCA_041586695.1 Thauera sp. | reverse complement strand
GCCGTGCTGCGCGATCCGTCGGTGCAGGTGCCGGCGCGCATCGTGCAGCACCTCGACGGCGGCGGACGCCTGCTGGTAATGCCCGCGGCCGACGCGCGGGTCGCGATCACCAAACTCATCACCGTCACGCCCGCCAACGCGGGCACCGGGCTGCCCACCATCCAGGGCGACGTCGTCGTCTTCGACGGCCCGACGGGTTCGCGCCGCCTGATCCTCGACGGCCCTACCGTCACCGCCCGGCGCACCGCCGCGGTGTCCCTGCTGGCGGCACGGCGGCTCGCCCCCCACCCCGACGGCCCCTTGCTCATCGTCGGCGCCGGCGTGCAGGGAAGATCCCACCTGGAGGCCTTTGCCGAGGGCCTGGGCGTGCGCGAGGTGAGGGTGTGCTCGCGCAGCCCGCGCAGCGCGCAGGCGCTGGTCGACCACGCCCTCGGGCTCGGCCTGAAAGCACGGCGGGTGGATGACCCGGCGCACGCGCTCGCCGACTGTGCGCTGGTCGTCACCGCCACGCCGGCGAATGCGGTGGTGCTCGACAGGCTGGAACGGCAGGACGTCTTCATCGCCGCGGTCGGCGCATTCACTCCGTCGATGATGGAGCTCGGCCCGGCGCTGTGCCGCGAACTCGCGGCGAACGGAACGGTGATCGTCGACACCCGCGACGCCGATCACGAGGCCGGCGACCTGCTGCAGGCCGGGCTGGACGTCAGCGCCATCCACAGCCTCGCGGACGTCATCACTCCCGAGTGGCCGCGCCCGAGCGGACCGGTGCTGTTCAAGAGCTGCGGCTGGGGCGGCTGGGACCTGGCCGCCGCACGCCTGGCCATGCGCGCGATCGACTGAAGCCCGCGCTCAGCCGCGCAGCCGCCGCGCCGTCGCCACCAGCGCCGCGGCGACCTTTTCGAGCATCGCCTGCTGCGACTCGTCGACCAGTTTGTGGTCGGCACCGATCGCCTCGCCGGCGCGGCCGACGGCGAGTTGCTGCGGAATCACGTGCATGCCGAGGTAGCCGAGGATGTCGCGGACGTGGAACAAGGCCCGCATGCCGCCCAGCGCGCCGGGCGAACTCCCCACGATCGCGGCCGCGCGACCGGCATAGACGGCGCCACCCGAACGCGCCTTGTCGGCAGGGTTCGGGCGCGAGCACCAGTCGAGCGTGTTCTTCAGCAGGGGCGTGATCGAGCCGTTGTACTCCGGGCTCGCCACCAGCAGGCCGTCGCTTGCCGCCAGTTGCCGCTGCAGCCGCACGATGCAGTCGGGCAGGCCGGACTCCGCCTCCAGGTCGCCGTTGTACAGCGGCGCCGGGTAGTCGGAAAGCTCCACCAGCGTCACCTCGCCACCTGCCGCCTCCAGCGGCGCGACGCACGCATGCGCCAGGCGACGGGCAAGGGAATCGCGGCGCGAACTGCCGGCCATGACGAGAATTAGGGGGGCACTCATGCGCGGGGTCTCCATCCGGGGTGGATAATCATTAGAGCACCGATGCGCCACCTCCTGCATCCCCTGCCATTGAATTCACCGCGATCGCCTGCATATGTGCGCGTATCCGATCGATTCCGGGACCCACGCCATGAGCGACGCGCTACACCTTGTCTGCCCCCACTGCGACGCCGTCAACCGCGTCCCCGCCGCACGCGCCGGCGAAGCACCGTCCTGCGGCAAATGCCACCGCCCCATCTTCGACGCACAGCCGGTCGCGCTCACCGCCGCCAATTTTGCCCGTCACATCGAGCGCAACGACGTGCCGGTGCTGGTCGACTTCTGGGCTCCGTGGTGCGGACCGTGCCGGACCATGGCCCCCGCCTTCG
>JBFGZP010000512.1:0-1812 GCA_041586695.1 Thauera sp. | reverse complement strand
ACGCGCAGCCCCAACATGTGGACGCTGATCGGCCTCGGCACCGGTGCGGCCTACGTATACAGCGTCATCGCCACCGTGCTGCCGGAGGTGTTTCCACCCTCGTTCCGCATGGGTGAGCACGTCGCGGTCTACTTCGAGGCCGCGGCGGTGATCATCTCGCTGACCCTGCTCGGGCAGGTGCTCGAACTCAGGGCGCGCTCCGAGACCGGGGCGGCAATCAAGGCCCTGCTCGGCCTGGCTCCCAAGACCGCACGCCGCATCCGGGACGATGGCAGCGAAGAGGACATTCCCCTCACCCACGTCCACGCCGGCGACCGGTTGCGCGTGCGCCCGGGCGAGAAGGTGCCGGTCGACGGCGTGGTGGAGGAAGGCGCGAGCGCCGTAGACGAATCGATGCTGACCGGCGAATCCATGCCAGTCACCAAGCGCGCCGGCGACAAGCTGATCGGCGCCACCCTCAACACCAGCGGCGCACTGGTAATGGTCGCGGAGAAGATCGGCTCGAAGACGGTGCTTTCGCAGATCGTGCAGATGGTGGCTCAGGCCCAGCGCTCGCGCGCGCCGATGCAGCGCATGGCCGACACCATCGCAGGCTACTTCGTGGTCGGCGTGGTCCTGATCGCGCTGCTGACACTGCTGGTATGGGGGGTATTCGGTCCCCAGCCGAGCTGGGCCTACGGCCTCATCAATGCCGTCGCGGTACTCATCATCGCCTGTCCGTGCGCGCTCGGCCTGGCGACACCGATGTCGGTCATGGTCGCCACCGGCAAGGCCGCCAGCCGTGGCGTGCTGTTCCGCGACGCAGCGGCGATCGAGTCCCTGCGCCAGGTCGACACCCTGATCGTCGACAAGACCGGCACGCTGACCGAGGGCCGGCCGGCGTTTCACGGCCTCGCCGCCGCCCCGGACTGGACCGAGGACGAGGTGCTACGCCTGGCGGCGAGCCTCGACCAGGGCAGCGAACACCCTCTCGCCCACGCCATCGTGGCCGAGGCGAAGAGCCGCGAGCTGTCGCTGAGCAAGGCGGAATCGTTCGAGTCCTCGTCCGGCATCGGCGTGCGCGGGAAGGTCGATGGCAAGACCCTGGCCCTGGGCAATACCGCGCTGATGGATGACGATGGCGTCGACTGGCATGCGCTCGAGGCCCGCGCCGAGGAGATGCGCCAGGACGGCGCGAGCGTCATGCTCCTCGCCGCCAATGGCGAGCTCGCCGGCATCCTCGCCGTCGCCGACCCGATCAAGGACTCCACGCCCGAAGCGCTGACCCAGCTTCGAGACAGCGGCCTGCGGATCATCATGGCCACCGGCGACGGCCACACCACGGCGCAGGCCGTCGGTCGCAAGCTCGGCATCGACGAAGTCCATGGCGAGGTCAAGCCCCAGGACAAGAACGACCTGGTGGAGCGTCTGCAGGGTGAGGGCCGTATCGTCGCCATGGCGGGCGACGGCATCAACGACGCGCCCGCGCTCGCCCGCGCCAACGTCGGCATCGCGATGGGGACGGGCACCGACGTGGCCATGAGCAGCGCCCACCTTACACTGGTCAAGGGCGACCTGCGCGGCATCGCCACGGCGCGCAATGTCTCCACCGCCACCGTCGCCAACATGCGCCAGAACCTCATGTTCGCCCTGCTCTACAACGCCCTTGGCGTACCGATCGCCGCGGGCGTGCTCTACCCCTTCCTCGGCCTGCTGCTGTCGCCGATGATCGCGGCGCTGGCGATGAGCTTCAGCTCGGTGTCGGTCGTCACCAATGCGCTGCGGCTGCGCCGTGCGGAGGTGTGACGGCACGATCAGGTATGGGCGCGGATT
>JBFGZP010000511.1:0-1814 GCA_041586695.1 Thauera sp. | reverse complement strand
GTGCGCCCACGTGTAACCTTGCTTGCGAAGAACAAAGGCCTGCCGACGGATATGTTCGAGGGCTTCGGGCGGGAGCTTTCTGGCGTCGATCTTTTCCATGCCAGAATTATGACAAAAGCTATTTGATTGCCGGGTTAATAAGATAAGGCCGCCCACCACATTCAATGACAAGGGGCTCCAGTGGAGCCCCTTGTCGTTCACATTGCTGCCGATGGCCCAATGCGCCTCGCGGCACCCGGAACGTGACAGTTCTTATTTTTCAGTGACAGTTTTTATTTATACGATCAACTGCGCCCACCCTGGCAACTTCACTCCACCGTAACCGACTTCGCCAGGTTCCTCGGTTTGTCCACATCCGTGCCCTTCACCAGCGCCGCATGGTAGGACAGCAACTGCAGCGGGATCACGTGCAGCACCGGCGACAGCATGCCGTAGTGCTCGGGCAGGTGCAGGATGTGCACGCCTTCGGATTCCGGGATCTCGCTGCCGGCGTCGGCGAAGACGTAGAGCTCGCCGCCGCGGGCGCGGACTTCCTGCAGGTTGGACTTGAGCTTCTCCAGCAGCTCGTCCGCGGGCGAGATGGCGATCACCGGCATGTCCTTGTCGACCAGGGCGAGCGGGCCGTGCTTGAGTTCGCCGGCGGCGTAGGCTTCGGCGTGGATGTAGGAGATCTCCTTGAGCTTGAGGGCGCCTTCCATGGCGATCGGCCAGTGACGGCCGCGGCCGAGGAAGAGGGCGTGCTGCTTGGCGGCGAAGCGCTGGGCCCATTTCGCGATCTCGGGCTCGAGCTCCAGCACCCTCTGCACCGCCACCGGGAGGTGGCGCAGCGCGGTGAGGTGGCGCGCCTCTTCGGGCTCCGACAGGCGGCCGTTGAGCTTGGCCATCGTCAGCGTCAGCAGCGCGAGCGCGGCGAGCTGGGTGGTGAAGGCCTTGGTCGAGGCGACGCCGATCTCGGGGCCGGCGCGGGTGATGAAGCGCAGCGCGGCCTCGCGCACGATGGCGGATTCGGGCACGTTGCAGATCGCCAGCGTGCGCTGCATGCCCAGGGCCTTGGCGTGCTTGAGAGCGGCCAGGGTGTCGGCGGTCTCGCCCGACTGGGAGATGACGACGATCAGGGTGTCGGACTCGGGCACGGATTCGCGGTAGCGGTATTCGCTCGCGATCTCGACGGTGCACGGAATTTTCGCCACCGACTCCAGCCAGTAGCGCGCCACCAGGCCGGAGTGGTAGCTGGTGCCGCAGGCCAGCACCAGCACGCGGCGCACGCCGTCGAATACCTCGGGGGCGCGCGCACCGAAATGCCGGGCCTCGATGACGCCGCCGCCGGCGATCATCTCGAGCGTATTGCCCAGTGCCTGCGGCTGCTCGAAGATCTCCTTCTGCATGTAGTGGCGGTACTGGCCCAGTTCCACGGCATCGGCCGACAGGCTGGACAGGTGCACCTCGCGCTCGACCGCGCTGCCATCCGGGCGCACCACGCGGTAGCCGTCGAAACGCAGCTCGGCCAGGTCGCCGTCTTCGAGATACACCACCTTGCGCGTCACCTGCAGCAGCGCGGCGGTGTCGGAGGCGGCGTACATGCCGTCCTCACCGATACCCAGCAGCAGGGGCGAGCCGCGGCGGGCGACGATGATGCGGAAGGGGTCGGCCTCGGCGACCACGCCGATGGCGTAGGCGCCGACCAGTTCGCTGGTGGCCAGGCGCACGGCGTCGAACAGGTCGGGGGTCGCCTCGAGCTTGCTGTGGACGAGGTGGGCGATGGCCTCGGTGTCGGTCTCGGACTCGAACACATAGCCGCGCGCCTGCAGGCCGGC
>JBFGZP010000510.1:0-1819 GCA_041586695.1 Thauera sp. | reverse complement strand
GGCATCAGCAGGCAGTCGAACTGCAGGCGCGCGAGCCGCTCGGACGACGACGCCTGCACGCTCACCGCTTCGCTCCTGCGCGCGCGAGCACCTTGTCGACCATCACCCCGGCCTGGCCCAGGTAATTGGCCGGGTCGCACAGCTTCGCCAGCGCGGCGCGGTCGAGGTGGGCGTTGATCTCCGGATGTTCGGCGAGGAGGTCGAGCAGCGGGCGGTCGCTCTTGATCGCGTCGCGGCACAGGTCATAGACCAGATCGTGGGCGTACTCGCGGCCGATGTAGGGCCCCAGGCCCATCATCACCGCTTCCGACATCACCAGGCCCTTGGTCAGGTCGATGTTGGCGCGCATGTTGCCCTCGTCCACTTCCAGCCCCTCGAGCACGAAGCGGGTCTGCTTGAGTGCGCCGGCGAGCAGGCAGAACGACTCCGGCAGCGCGATCCACTCGATCTCCCACGGGCCGGTCGAGCGCTCGTGATCGGCGATCATCGCGTCCATCATCGCGGCGGCATACTGGCGCACCACCGACACCGAGGCATGGATGTAGCAGCTAGAGATCGGGTTGCGCTTCTGCGGCATGGTGCTGCTCGAGCCGCGGCCCGGGGCGAAGGGCTCGTACACCTCGGCCACCTCGTGCTGCATCATGAGCTTCACGTCCATGGCGATCTTGCCCAGCGAGCCGCCGACCAGGCCGAGGAAGGCACCGACCTCGGCGATGGTGTCGCGCACCGTGTGCCAGGCGATATCGGGCTGGGCCAGGCCGAGTTCCTTCATCAGCCCCGCCTGGGTTTCCATCGCGCCCTTCTCGATCGAGGCCAGCGTCCCGCAGGCGCCGCCGAACTCGCCCATCAGCACGCGTGGGCGCAGCTGCGCCAGGCGCTCGCGATGGCGCTCGATGCCGGCGAGGATGGCCGCGGTCTTGAAGCCGAAAGTCACCGGAATGGCCTGCTGCAGGTTGCTGCGCCCGATCACCGGGGTGTCGCGGTAGCGCTTCGACAGCGACACCAGCGCATCCGAGATGGCCTTGAGTTCGCCGTCGACGATCTCCAGCCCCTCGCGGATCTGCATCACCGTGGCGGTGTCGGTGATGTCCTGGGTGGTGGCACCCCAGTGCACGAACTCGCCGAGCTTGTCGCGACACAGCTGATTGATCTGGGTGACCACGCCGAGCACCGGGTAGCCGATGCGCTCGGTCTGCTCGCGCAGGCGCTCCATGTCGATCTTGTCGATGTCGCAGTTCTTGACAATCTCGTCTGCCGCCTCCTGCGGGATGATGCCCAGCCGGCCCTGCACGACGGCCAGCGCACGCTCGATTTCGACGTAGTGCTTGGTGCGGTTGCGGTCGGACCACACCTCACGCATGGCGTCGGTGCTGAAGATGTTGCCGAAGATCTGTGAGTCGATGATGCTCGCGCCCATGGCGGATTCTCCTGATACGTGAGTTGAATGATGTGTTCGGGGGCCTGCGTCTCAGCTGACTGGCGTGTCCGTGCAGCGCGCAAGAATGGCCTGCGCCTTGAGCACGACCGGGCGGTCGATCATCTTGCCGTCCATCTGCACCGCGCCTTCCGACGCTGCGGCCGCGGCCAGTACGCGCTCGGCCCAGTCCTTCTCCTGCGCCGTCGGGCGGCAGGCTTCGTGAATCACCGCGACCTGCTTCGGATGGATGCACAGCTTGGCGCCGAAGCCGAAGGCCCTGGCAAAGGCGAAATCCGCCCGCGTGCGGGCGTCGTCGTCGATGCTGGGGGTGACGCCGGCGACCGGCGAGGGCAGCTCGGCACAGCGCGAGGCGATAGCGATCCGGCTCGAAGGGTAGATGAG
>JBFGZP010000509.1:0-1826 GCA_041586695.1 Thauera sp. | reverse complement strand
GTCGAGCCCGGCCAGGCGCGAGTGCTCGCGGCCGCGGAAGGTCAGCAGGGCGATCATCTCGCGCCTGAAGCCGAGGCCGATGGCGCGGGTGATCGCGCGTTTGGTTGCTTCCATCAGGCTGTCGCTGTCGTGCCACGTCAGCACCTCGGGCGTGCTGTCGGCCACCGGACTGCCGGGGGCGATCGGCGCAGGTAGCGGCAGGCAGGCGTTGAGCAGGGCGATCACGTCGGCCGGCGTGCGGTAGTTGGTGTCGGCGGCCAGCCCCACCCAGCCCGGCAGCGCCACCGGCGGGCGGTCGTACAGGTTTTGCAGCGGGTCCTCCAGCCACCACGCCCGGCCCGACGGCTGCAGCAGGGCGAGCAGGCTGTCGCGCCAGGCCTCGGTGAAGTCCTGGCCTTCGTCCACGATGATTTCGTCGAAACGCCACGCCGGGTCGGTGTTGGCCGCCGGATCGGCGACGATCGCGGCGAAATCGGCTTCCATGCGGCGGAAGGCGTCGGGCGCACCGAAGTTCGGCCGCCGGCCGGCGGCGCGCAGGCGGCGGTCGCACAGCTGGTGGTAGGTCGCGACCTCGCCGCCGGCCGGGGCGATACGGGCGAAGTGGTCGGCGAGCGGGCGGTTGTAGCACACGTAGAGCGGGCGCCGGCCGGCCGCCAGGGCGTCGGTGAAGGCGGCGAGCGCGAGCTGGGTCTTGCCGCTGCCGGCGGTGGCGGTGACGCGCAGGCGGTGCGGGCTCATCGAGATCCGTCGCGCCCATTCCGCCAGCCCGCCGGACAGCCGGGTGGTCAGCGCCTCGGCGCGGCCGGCCAGCGCCTGCACGTCGGGCACGAGTTCGAGGAGGTCGGCGAAGAAGCGGTGCAGGCGCTGGCGCCGTGCGCCGTCGACCGGCGCATCGTCGTCTTGGATCCGCGTCAATCCACGCACGATCGCCACGAACTGCTCGCGTTTCGAGGCGTCGACGATGCGCGCCGGGTCGAGCCCGGCGGTCCCCGGCTGGCGCACCGTGTAGTCGGGGCAGAACAGCAGGATGTCGAGCGCCGGCTCGGCGCCGTCGAGCACCGGGCGCAGGCGCGCGCGCAGGGCGTCGGCGTTGCGCGCCAGCTCCAGGCTGAGATTGCGCGTGCGTCGGCTGCCCGGGCGCATCAGGCCTTGTGCGGTCTCGTCGAGAAAGCCCGACTGCTGCTCGACCAGCAGCACCCGCCCGCCGGGGCCGACGACGGCGAAGCCGATCTCGCCGAACACCGCCTCGCTGCCCTCGGCGCGCGTCCAGTGCAGGCCGTGGTAGACGGCGAAGTCGTCCGGCAGGGCGTCGGCGAGCAGGGCGAGGGTGGCGAGTTCGCGCGCCCGCGCGCCGCTGGTGGGCAGGTGGCGCCAGCCTTCGGGGTGGGTTCGGGCCATGGTTCGGGCGTTCCTGGGCTATTGGACTGCGGCGGCTTCGTGCCGCGCTAGTTTAACGGCCGATGCGCTATGCTCGGGCCCGCCATCGTGCGCCGCATGCATCCCGCGCCCCGTCACCGGATCCGGACCTCCCCATGGACATACTGAAAGTCTTCATCACCCTGCTCGCCCTGATCAACCCCTTCGCCATCATCCCGATGTTCCTCGGCCTGACCGTGTCGCAGTCCGCGCAACAGGTTCGCGCCACGGTCAAGACCGCGGCGATCGCCACCGCCATCGTCATCGCGGTGTCGGCGCTGTTCGGCCAGCTGCTGCTGTCGCTGTTCGGCATCTCGATCGCCTCGCTGCAGGTCGGCGGCGGCATCCTGCTGTTCGTGCTGGCGCTGAAGATGTTCAATGCCGAGCCGGCCCGCGCCCGCACCACGGTC
>JBFGZP010000508.1:0-1836 GCA_041586695.1 Thauera sp. | reverse complement strand
CGCTCGCCGGCACCGAGCTGCCCGTGCCGTCCTATCCGACCGTGCGCCGCTACCTCAAGGCACAGGGGATGTTCCGCCAGGCAGCGCCCAAGCGCACGAGCGCGGGCGCGGTGCTCGCGCGCGATCGGCTCGAGCACCGCGAGGTGCGCAGCTTCGAGCTCGACCATGTGTCGGCGCTGTGGCACCTGGACTTCCATCACGGCGCGCGCCGCGTGCTCACCCGCGCCGGCACCTGGGAGAAGCCCTTCCTGCTGGGCATCCTGGACGACCGCTCGCGCCTGGTCTGCCACCTGCAGTGGTACCTGGACGAGACTGCGCAAAGCCTGGTCCATGGTCTCTCTCAGGCCTTCATGAAGCGTGGGCTGCCGCGCGCGCTGATGACCGACAACGGCGCGGCCATGCTCGCCGACGAGACGGTGTCGGGCCTGAACCGCCTGGGGGTGCTGCACCAGACGACGCTGCCGTACTCGCCCTACCAGAACGCCAAGCAGGAGTCCTTCTGGGGGCGCATCGAGGGGCGGCTGATGCCCATGCTCGAGGGCGAGCCGGCGCTCACGCTGGAACTGCTCAATCAGGCGACCCAGGCCTGGGTCGAACAGGAGTATCACCGCACGCTGCATAGCGAGATCGGCGCCACGCCGCTCGCACGCTATCTGGCCGGCCCCAACGTGCGCCGCGACTGTCCCGCACCCACGGTGCTCGCCGACGCGTTCCGCATCGAGGTGGCACGGCGCCAGCGGCGCGCCGACGGCACCGTGACCCTGCACGGGCAGCGCTTCGAGATCCCGTCGCGCTACCACGCGCTCGCCGTGGTGCATCTGCGCCATGCACGCTGGGACCTGACCCGGGTCGAGCTCGTCGATCCGCACACCGGCGCCATGCTGTGCCCGATCACCCCGCTCGATAAATCCGCCAACGCCGAGCGCGCGCGCCGGCCCCGCGCACCGACGGCGCTCGATCTGTCGCCGCTGCCGCCTGCGGGCATGGCGCCGCTGCTCGCCCAGTTGCTCGCCGACTACGCCGCCACCGGCTTGCCGCCGGCTTATCTGCCTGCCCCCCATTCCACCGATTCCACTACCGACCAGGAGCCCGCATGAACACCAAACTGCTCGCCCTCTACGGGCTCAAGTGGCATCCCTTCACCACCGAGGTGCCCACCGAGGCGATCCATGTGCCGGCACGCCTCGAGCACTTCTGCTGGCGCATTGAGCAGGGGCTGACCGGCGAGGGCGGCTTCGCGATGATCCACGGCGACCCGGGCACCGGCAAAAGTGTGGCGCTGCGCCTGCTGGCCGAGCGCCTGGCGCGCCTGCCCGATCTCACGGTCGGGGCGATCACCCATCCGCAGAGCAACCTCGCCGATTTCTATCGCGAGATGGGCGACCTCTTCGGTGTGCCGCTGCGCCCGCACAACCGCTGGGGCGGCTTCAAGGCCTTGCGCGAGGTGTGGTTCGCCCATCTCGAATCGACCCGGCGCCGAGCGGTGCTGCTCATCGACGAGGCCCAGGAGATGAGTCCGGCGGTGCTCTCGGAGTTGCGCCTGATGGCCAGCGCGAAGTTCGATTCGCAGTCGCTCCTGTGCGTGGTGCTCGCCGGCGACGCGCGCCTGCCCGAGAAGCTGCGCCGCGAAGAGTTGATCCCGCTCGGTTCGCGCATCCGCACCCGGCTCGCCACCGAAGCGGCCAGTCGCGAGGAGCTGCTCGCCTGCCTGCAGCATCTGGTGAGCGCGGCGGGCAACGCCAGCCTGATGAGCGCCGCCCTCATGCACACCCTGTGCGATCACGCCGTCGGCAACTACCGCATCCTCACCACGATGGCCGCCGAGCTGCTCGCCGT
>JBFGZP010000507.1:0-1837 GCA_041586695.1 Thauera sp. | reverse complement strand
GGTGGCGCACAAGCGCCACACGCAGGATGTGAAGAAGATCGTCGCGCGTCTGAAGACCGACGGCCGCAGCCTGGCGCAGACCCACCGCAAGGTGTACCGGCCCTGGGGCTGGTACGACTCGATCGACGCCGGCGCGCGTTTCCAGGTCAAGCGCATCGTGGTCAATCCGGGCGCGAAGCTCAGCCTGCAGATGCACCATCATCGCGCGGAGCACTGGGTGGTGGTGCGGGGCACGGCCGAAGTTACCTGCGAGGACAAGGTGTTCCTGCTCGCCGAAAACGAGTCCACCTTCATCCCGCTCGGTCATACCCATCGGCTCGCCAATCCGGGCAAGCTGCCGCTGGAAATCATCGAGGTGCAGTCGGGAGGCTACCTCGGCGAGGACGATATCGTGCGCTTCGAGGACACCTACGGGCGCAATATCGGCTGAGGCAGCCGGGCGACGCGTCGCCCGGCCCCGCCAGTGCCGACTCTATCGCAGGGATCGCTTTTCCATCTGCAGGAAGACGTTGTAGGCGTTGGCCCGGTTGGCCTCGCGGAAGGCCGGTACCTCGGCCCACGCGTTCCAGTCGGTGGCCTCATAGGCCTCGTCGAAGGACATCAGGCTGCTGACGCCGCGTCCCATCGTTTCACGCAGATAACGCAGGTAGTCGCGCGTCAGGGCGAGGTCGGCCTGCGGGTCGGTGGAGGCGGGGCCATGACCGGGCACCAGGACCACCGGTTTCGCGGCGATCAGCCTGTCCAGCGCCTGCAGCCACTGCTCCGTGTCGGCATCGCCGACGAAGGGAACCCGGCCGCGAAAGAGCAGGTCGCCGGCGAAGGTGACGCGATCCTCCACCACCTCCATCACCAGGTCGTCGGGTGCATGGGCGGGGCCGACGTAGCTCAGGCGGAAGGTGAGCCCGCCTAGCCGGAATTCGGTATCACCATCCAGCCAGCGGTCTGCCGCCGTGAGGTGGGTGGTCTCGTCGATGAAGGGAAAAAGGTCCGCCCGTCGCTGTGCCAGTCTCGCCTGCGCCGCTTCGGACTCGAGGGCCTCCTTGCCACGACGGTGCGCCCAGATCTCGGCGCCAATCGCCTTGAAGGCCTGCAGGCCGTAGTAGTGGTCGGCATGGTAATGGCTCACGACGACGTGGCGAATGGGTTGCGTCGTGAGCTTGCGAATCTCGCCGATCAGGCGTTCGCCCAGCGCAGGGGTACCCAGCGCGTCGAACACCACCACGCCGTCGTCGGTGATGACGAAGCCGGCGTTCGACATGAAGCCTTCGTTGGCCCCCGATGCCATGCCGCTCGCACCCATGACGTACCAGCTGTGTGGCGCGAGTTCGACCGGCGCCATGTCGATTGCACGCGCGGGCAAACCCGCAAGCAGGGTACACAGGCCGATCAGGGTCGCCAGAACACCGCGCATGTCACGCTCCTATTCGTATATCGCCATATCCTAAGATAACAATGGCTAGCCGTCGATCTGCAGCGCAGCAAGGTGAGCCGGGGTCGGGTGAAATGCAGGGCCGGCGAGGGTCGGCCGTCCGAATCGTGATGATCGGTGCGCGCGGCAACAGCGGCAAGGTCCAGCCGACACCGCATCAGGATCGCTGGCACGCGCAGCAAGCGGATATTGAAGCCGTGCGGCCCGCTCGTATCGGCGCAATGAAGACCGCGCGGCCGTGCAGCGAGACTGGGATGCCGGCTCAGGATGGTGCGGGGGAAGAGACTCGAACTCTCACGCCTTGCGGCGCTGGAACCTAAATCCAGTGCGTCTACCAATTCCGCCACCCCCGCGCTTCCGAACCGGCCAGAGGCGGGCGCGATTATACACGCCGAGAAGTGCTATCCT
>JBFGZP010000506.1:0-1847 GCA_041586695.1 Thauera sp. | reverse complement strand
TTCCTGGGTCCGGTTCTTGTTGTTGAAGAACTGGATGTCGTCGATGATCAGCATGTCGAGCGAGCGGTAGTAGCGCTTGAAGGCGTCGAAGCTCTTCTGCTGATAGGCGCGCACCACGTCGGCGTAGTAGTCCTCGACGTGAACGTAGCGGATCACCGCGCGCGGGCTGTGGCGAAAGACAGCATTGCCGATGGCGTGCACCAGGTGCGTCTTGCCCAGGCCGACACCGCCGTATACGAACAGCGGGTTGTACGAGGTGCCCGGGTTCTGGGCCACCTGCATTGCTGCGGCACGGGCGAGGTCGTTGGCGCGACCGGTCACCAGGGTGTCGAAGGTGAAGTCGGCGTTGAGACGCGTCTTTTCGTAGGCGAGGTCCGCCGCGGAGGCCGGTTCGGGGGTGGACGGGCGGCCGATGAACGCCGGCGCCTGCGCTGCCTCGGCAGCGGGCGGCGCGGGCACATCGACGACGGCCTCTGTCGCAGCCGCTTCCGCCTGGCGGGTGGCGCCGCTGGCGCCGGGGCGGGCCGCCGCTGCAGGCCGTGCCGACTTGGTCGCTCCGGCCGGCGGCAACTGCAGATCGACCTGCAGCGGTGCGCCGAGGAATTCCTCGGCGAGCTCGGCGATGCGGCGCAGATAGCGTTCGCGGACCCATTGCAGCACGAAGCGGTTGGGCGCGAACAGCGTGAACGGCTCGCCCTCGCCCGGCTCGGCCCGCAGCGTCTTGATCCAGGTGTTGAACTGCTGCTGGGGCAGTTCCTGTTCAAGGCGCGTCAGGCAGAAGGGCCAGAATTCTTGGGTCACGTCGAGATTGGTTCCGATATTCGGCAAAGTTCTTCGAATGCGTCCGGCACGTGCGGGGGTGCCGGAACCAGCCTATTGGCATGTTGACGGGAATGTGGTGCGAGCGCTACCCGCAGGCGGCATCGGCGGCAACGCAGTGAGGCGTCGCCGGAGCGGCGGGCGGCAAGGCACTGAAAGGCGATATTCTACCCCTCGGGGGGGCGACTTATCCACAGGCCTGACCAAAAAATGTTATTGACAAACAGGGGATTATCCGTTTAACTCTCGCGTTTGACCTAACACTGGCAATCCGATCATGAAACGCACTTACCAACCCTCCGTCGTTCGTCGCAAGCGCACCCACGGCTTCCTGGTCCGCATGAAGACCCGTGGTGGTCGTGCAGTCATTCGCGCCCGTCGTGCGAAAGGCCGTCATCGCCTCGCTGTCTGAGGTGGTCGAGCCCTCGAGCGCTGATCAAGGCTTTCGCAGCGCTCACAAATTGCACAAAACGGATGAGTTCTCATCCGTTTTTGCTTTTCGGCGTGCGCTGCGGGGGCGTTTCTACATTTTGCACTACCGGCCGAACGAGCTCGATACCGCTCGTCTGGGCGTGGTGGTGGCGAAGAAGCTTGCCAAGCGGGCAAACGTGCGCAACCTGGTGAAGCGGATTGCACGAGAGATCTTTCGCCGGCAGCGCGAATCGCTGCCGGCCGTCGATCTGATCGCGCGCCTGCATGCGCCCGTCGCAAGTGCCACGCGTGCAGAAATGAACCTCGACCTGCTCGCCCTGCTGCAAAGGCTGCCCCGGCAATGAAGACCCTGTTGATCGGCCTGCTGCGTTTCTACCGCTACGCAATCAGTCCGATGCTGGGTCGTAATTGCCGATTCCACCCGACCTGTTCCGAGTACGCCATCGAGGCGGTTGAGCGCCACGGCGCAATGCGCGGCGGCTGGCTCGCACTCAAACGGGTGGGACGCTGTCACCCCTTCAATCCGGGCGGGTATGATCCCGTTCCCTGACCTGAGACAGAACGACTCCGATGGATCAACGCCGCCTAATCCTCTT
>JBFGZP010000505.1:0-1854 GCA_041586695.1 Thauera sp. | reverse complement strand
AGGCCGGTGGCAAAGAAACTGCGGTCGGGCGAGCGCTCGGGCAGTTGCGTTGGGCGCAGGGCGAAGACGACGCCGCTGTAGGTGATCGCCACGCCGAGCAGGAACTTGAGCGTGCTCGCGGCCGAGGCGCTCATGTAGTCGAGCAGCTGGACACCGACGACGACGGAAGGGACGATGCCGGCGAGCACGAATCCGGCCGCACGCCAGTCGATCAGATGCAGGCGGCCGCGCAGCGCGATCCCGCTATTTACCAGGGTCACCAGGCTGACCACGGCGGCCACCACCGCCACTGGCGCGAGCGCAAAGCCGCTGGTCACCCCCATCACGATCATGGCCAGTCCGAAACCGGTGACGGTCTGGAAGTAGCTTGCGAACACGAAGACCGCGAGGAGCGGGATCAGGTTGTCGATGCTCATTGGACGTCCGGTAGGCCTGGCCGACATGAAGCGGGGGCCTGGCGGCCCCCGGTTCGCGCCGCCATCAAGCCTGCGCGGCGGCTTCCCGTGCCGTCTGTGCCTGAACCACGGTCACGGCGATGACGTGGAAGACGTCCTCGGCGCTGCAGCCGCGCGACAAGTCGTTGGCCGGCTTGGCGAGGCCTTGCAGCAGCGGCCCGATGGCCACCGCGCCGCCGACCCGCTCGGCCAGCTTGTAGCCGATGTTGCCGGCTTCGAGATTGGGGAAGATCAGCACGTTGGCCCGGCCCTTGACCTGGGAATCCGGCAGCTTGCGGTTGGAGATCTCGGCGACGATGGCGGCATCGAGCTGCACGTCCTCGTCGATCGCCAGGGCCGGGCGCTGGGTCTTGACCATGCGCGCCGCTTCCACGACCTTGGTCACGGCGGCATGCTTGGCACTGCCACTGGTCGAGAACGACAGCATCGCCACCCGCGGGTCTTCCGCCAGCAGGGCGCTCGCGCTGTCGGCGGCGGCCATGGCGATGTTCGCCAGTTCTTCGGCGTTCGGATCGACCACCAGGCCGCAGTCGGAGAAGATCAGGCCGCCCTTGAGGGTGTGGAAGGGCTCGCACAGCATCATCAGGAAGAAGCTGGAAACGAGCTTGAAGGACTTGTCCACGCCGATGATCTGGATGGCGTTGCGCACCACGTCGCCGGTGGTGTGCACCGCACCGGCCACCGAGCCGTCGGCATCGCCGAGGCGCACCATCAGGTTGGCGAAGCACAGCGGCTTGAGCACTTCCTGCTGCGCCTGCTCGAGCGTCATGCCTTTCTTTTCGCGCAGCTTGAACAGCTCCTGTGCGTAGGACGCGGTCAGCGGCGAGTCGGCCGGGTCGATCATCTCCATGCCGGAGAGGTCGATCGCTTCGTCGTCGGCGAGTTTCTGGATCTTGCCGCGCTCGCCCACCAGGACGATCCGGGCCGTACCCTCGCGCGTTGCGCGCAGGGCGGCCTGCAGCACGCGGGGGTCGTCACCCTCGCAAAGCACGATCCGGCCCGGGTTGGCGCGGGCGCGGTCGATGATTCGGTTGATCGCTTTCATCTGTCAGGTTCCTCACGAATTCCGCTCGCGGAAAAGGGGCGGAGAACAGGGTGCGTAAAAAAGTGGCCGGAAACGCCGGCACCCGAGGGGACGGCGTTCCGGCGAAAGCTCAATCCCGGAGGGGGAGGGGTGGGATTGAGAGGAGGAGAATCAAGGGTGCGGCGCCCGTCCGCCTAGTCGGCGAGCGGGGATCGGCGCCGCGTGCTCGCCTGATCAGACGTAGTCCTTGTACTTGTCGAGGTGACGAACGGGCTTGGCCAGCGCATCGCGGCGGAACGGGTCGCCCAGCTCGCGGGTGCACATGATCTCGATGATCGTCGTCTTGCCTTCGTTCATCTGCATGTCGATCGCCTT
>JBFGZP010000504.1:0-1855 GCA_041586695.1 Thauera sp. | reverse complement strand
CAGTTGCAGCTCAGGACCGCCACTGCGTCCAACTCGTCGGCGCGGTCGGCCGGCACATCTGCCGCAAGCTTCGCCCGATCGGCACCGTGCGCCTGCCATGGCGCGGACAGCGAGGCCGGCATCACCGGGCAGTCGAACTGCAGGCGCGCGAGCCGCTCGGACGACGACGCCTGCACGCTCACCGCTTCGCCCCGGCGCGCGCGAGCACCTTGTCGACCATCACCCCGGCCTGGCCCAGGTAGTTGGCCGGGTCGCACAGCTTGGCCAGCGCGGCGCGGTCGAGGTGGACGTTGATCTCCGGGTGCTCGGCGAGCAGATCGAGCAGCGGGCGGTCGCTCTTGATCGCGTCGCGGCACAGGTCATAGACCAGGTCGTGCGCGTACTCGCGTCCGATGTAGGGCCCCAGGCCCATCATCACCGCTTCCGACATCACCAGTCCCTTGGTCAGGTCGATGTTGGCGCGCATGTTGCCCTCGTCCACTTCCAGCCCCTCAAGCACGAAGCGGGTCTGCTTGAGTGCGCCGGCGAGCAGGCAGAAGGACTCCGGCAGCGCGATCCACTCGATCTCCCACGGGCCGGTCGAGCGCTCGTGATCGGCGATCATCGCGTCCATCATCGCGGCGGCATGCTGGCGCACGACCGACACCGAGGCATGGATGTAGCAGCTCGAGATCGGGTTGCGCTTCTGCGGCATGGTGCTGCTCGAGCCGCGACCCGGGGCGAAGGGCTCGTACACCTCTGCCACCTCGTGCTGCATCATCAGCTTCACGTCCATCGCGATCTTGCCCAGCGAACCGCCGACCAGGCCGAGGAAGGCGCCGACCTCGGCGATGGTGTCGCGCACCGTGTGCCAGGCGATATCGGGCTGGGCCAGGCCCAGCTCCTTCATCAGGCCCGCCTGGGTTTCCATCGCGCCCTTCTCAATCGAGGCCAGCGTCCCGCAGGCGCCGCCGAACTCGCCCATCAGCACGCGCGGGCGCAGCTGCGCCAGGCGCTCGCGGTGGCGCTCGATGCCGGCGAGGATGGCCGCGGTCTTGAAGCCGAAGGTCACCGGAATGGCCTGCTGCAGGTTGCTGCGCCCGATCACCGGGGTGTCGCGGTAGCGCTTCGACAGCGATACCAGCGCATCCGAGATGGCTTTCAGTTCACCGTCGACGATCTCGAGACCCTCGCGGATCTGCATCACCGTGGCGGTGTCGGTGATGTCCTGGGTGGTGGCGCCCCAGTGCACGAACTCGCCGAGCTTGTCGCGACACAGCTGATTGATCTGGGTCACCACGCCGAGCACCGGGTAGCCGATGCGCTCGGTCTGCTCGCGCAGGCGCTCCATGTCGATCTTGTCGATGTCGCAGTTCCTGACGATCTCGTCCGCCGCCTCCTGCGGGATGATGCCCAGCCGGCCCTGCACGACGGCCAGCGCACGCTCGATTTCGACGTAGTGCTTGGTGCGGTTGCGGTCGGACCACACCTCGCGCATGGCGTCGGTGCTGAAGATGTTGCCGAAGATCTGTGAGTCGATGATGCTCGCGCCCATGGCGGATTCTCCTGATACGTGAATTGAATGAATGGTTCGGGGTGCGGCGGCTCAGCCGCCGGGCAGGTCCGTGCAGCGCGCAAGAATGGCCTGCGCCTTGAGCACGACCGGGCGGTCGATCATCTTGCCGTCCATCTGCACCGCGCCCTCCGATGCGGCGGCCGCGGCCAGTACGCGCTCGGCCCAGTCCTTCTCCTGCGCCGAGGGACGGCAGGCGGCGTGGATCACCGCGACCTGTTTCGGATGGATGCAAAGCTTGGCGCCAAAGCCGAAGGCCCTGGCAAAGGCGAAATCCGCCCGCGTGCGGGCGTCGTCGTCGAT
>JBFGZP010000503.1:0-1862 GCA_041586695.1 Thauera sp. | reverse complement strand
GGTGCTGCCGATCGCGCTGTCGCTCACCCTGGTGCTGACCGCCTACATCTGCATCATGGTCGGCATGGAAGAACTGAAGGGTTCGACCGAGCGCGGCGTCGCCGGCATCGTGGCGGTGACGCTCGCCATGCCGGATCCGAAATCGACCGTGTATGCGGTGGTGATCGGCCTCGTGCTGTATTTCCTGATCGAGCGTCCGCACCGCGCCGGCAGTCGCGACGACAAGGACGTCAGCATCCTCGCCAACTCGACCGCCGAGATGGCGGCCGCCGACAGCCACGGCCGCAGCAAGGACTAAGCCTGGCCGCTGCTGTCGCGCGTTCGCGCCTGCAGCGCCGCGGCAGCAGAGCGGGCCTGGCCGCCAGGATCTCGGTTGATCCTGGCGGCCAGGCCCGTTTTTTGTCCTCCCGCCCGTGGCATCGGGAGAGACTGTCCTGCGGCGAACCTGGGCGATCGGGGGGACGCCTACCCGGTCAAGGGCTACTCGATCACGGTCAACCTCGATGACGAGCTCAGCCGCGCCGCAGCACCGACGGTGAACCTGCCCGACGACGCAACCAGGCTGGTGAGCAGCTGCCTCGGGGCCGATCGTCTCCGCGTCGCGGGCACGGCGGAGTCAAACGGCTACAATCGCGACCCCCGTGCCGACCGCATCCGGCGGCATCCGGCCGCTGATCGACTCGGTGAAGCAGTGCTTCCCCGAGTCGGCACCAAGGGCGTCGTGCCGTGGGCGGGCCTGCGGCCGATGATGCCGCGCATCGATTGCGGAGGAGTGCCCTGTGTCTTCTACAATACCAGTGATGGTCACCCGGGCTGGACCCTTGTTGAGGTCACCGCCGACATGACCGGCGACGTGATCGAGCGGGCGCTGTGCGTGCGCCAGCATGCTTTCACGGCGCAGCCCGCCCCGGCGTGAATCGAAGCGACACCTCTCACCCGGCCATCGTGGCCGGGTGGCCTTCCCATCCGCGGCGATGCCGTCAACACAAGAAGAGAATTCCCCCAGATGAAGACCAAAGCCATTCTCAGCGAGCAAGCCGCCAGCCGGATCCTCGAGGCCGCAATTGCCGAAGCGAAACGCGAGCAGTGGGCAGTCGCCGTCGCCGTGGTCGATGACGGCGGCCACCTGCTGTCCTTCGCGCGCCTCGACGACTGCGCACCGGTCGGCGCCTACATCGCCATCGAGAAGGCGCGTACGGCCGCGCTCGGCCGTCGCGAATCGAAAGTTTACGAGGACATGATCAACGGCGGGCGCGCCGCCTTCCTGTCTGCGCCGGTGCTGAGCGCGACACTCACCGGCGGCGTGCCGGTGGTTCATGAAGGCCAGGTGATCGGGGCGGTCGGCGTGTCCGGCGTCAAGCCCGACCAGGACGCGCAGGTCGCCCACGCCGGTGCGAACGCCGATCCGGGCTGAGTCGCGCAAACCCGGCGCGGCCGCGATTGACGCGGCTCGCCGGAACCTCCCCGTGTTGCGCGAGCCGAGGCCGGGCCTCCGTGTCGGGTCGATGCCCAACGGGATGGGGCGAGCGCCGGTGCGCTAATTGCGCGGCGGCTAGGGCAGTCCCACAATCTGCCTCCTGCCATTCCGCAGTGTGGTGCCAATGGGCCTGTCTCCCGGCGATCTCGATGAAAACGGTCTCGTGGTCGGCATCCCGATCGCGCTCATGACGATGGGCGCCGAGCACGCGGCGACGGCCGCCGCGGCCGGCATCGGCCCCGGGCTGTCGCACCGCGTGGCGACGATGCCTCGGGCTGCATGGACTCGCTGCCGCACAACGGCGCGGTGATCTCGCTGCTGGCTTCCTGCAAGCTCACCCGCGGCGAGTCCTGTGGTTTCATCGCCATGAACACAGTAGTGTTGC
>JBFGZP010000502.1:0-1883 GCA_041586695.1 Thauera sp. | reverse complement strand
CGAGCGCCTGCTCGCCCCGCTGGCCACCGGCGACGGCCCGAACCGGGTGCGCTTCGAGCCCTGGGGACCGCTGCAGGAACTGCCCGGGCGGCTCGCCAGCGCCGACGCCATCCTCGGCATCTTCGGCACCACCGACAAGGCGCTGCGGGTGATCCCGAACAAGGTGTATCAGGGGCTCGCGAGCGGGCGGGCGGTGATCGCGGCGGCGACGCCGGCCTTCGCGCTGGAGCTCCTCGCCGACGAAGGAAACGGCCTGATATGGGCCGCTCCCGGCGAGCCGAGCACCGTTCGGCAAGCGGTCGCACGGCTGCACCAGCGCCGCACCGAGTTGCGCGCGCTCGGCGACGCGGCGCGGGCGAGCTACGAGGCCCGCTACTCGAACCGCGTCATCGAACAGGTGTTGCGGGAACTGGTCGGGTGACACCAGGCCGGCGCGCCATGAAGCCCGCGGCCATCATGAACAGGCCGAGGGGCTGAAGCGCGATCAGCTTCATGTCGGTCAGGCCCTTGCCCGCAAGATAGACGGCCAGCAGGAAACCGAGCATCGCCAACGGGTCCGACAGAATGGCAGCCCTGCTCGAGTATCGGAACAAGCCAACGAGCACCGCGGCGAACAGTACGCTTCCGACGACACCGAAGGAGAACAAGGCCTCGAGGTAGATCTGGTGCGGATAGACGAAGGCCATCCCCTCCACCTCGGTCCCCGGCAAGCCCTTGTAGTTCGACATGCCGTAGCCGAACCAGGGGCGATCGGCCACAAGGTCCAGCAATCGGGCGTTGAGGCCCGCGCGGATCTCGAATCCGCCCAGGCTCAGTCGGGTAGCGGATTTGAAGGCCTCCGGATAGGCCATCAACAGGCCGTATCCGATCACCGCCCCGAGCAGTGCGAGCACGGCCAGAATGCGCAGCCAGCCGCCGAAGCGCAGCGCGACCCACGCGAACACGCAGAAGACCAGGGCTAGGTAGGTTCCCTCGGACTCCAGCAACCACTGGAACCACAGGCCGAAAGACAACAGGCCGAGGAAGACGAGACGCTGCCAGTGAGCACGCTCGAAGGCGAGGATCACGACCAGAGCCAGCAGGACGATCGTCGACAGATTGATCAGGTTGTGCACATTGCCGAAATGCAGCTCGCACCAGGCGTAGATCTGGCCCATCAGGTCTGGCGAGTCGCCCAGGCTCAGGCAGAGCAGGGCGAAGGCCAGGCTCAGTGCAGCGGCACAGGCTTTCAAGCCGGCCAGGACAAGGTCGCGGGGCGCGCGCTCGGCCACCCAAAGCGCGGGCAGCATCGGCAACACGCTTCGCATCAGGTCATAGGCGCCGGACAGCGCACGCGCGGGCACAAGGGCGGTCGACACGTTGGCGATCACCAGCAGCAGAAGCGCGCACAGGGCGGGCCGATAGCTGTCGTAGAAGTGCCTGATTCCGCCAAGGTAAATCGCCAGCCCCAGCGCCGTGAGCCCGACCACCGGCGTGCCGTAGGCACTCGGCGCCGGGATCAGGAAAAGACACAGCAGGGTGGCGAAAAGCAGAATACGGCCCTGCCAGGCCGACCCCGTCGCTGCCGAGAGCTCTCGATTGGCATCGATGGACATCGCCGCATTCATCCCCGCGCATCCGAGAACGATCGGACCAATTCACCCACCCGTCGGTCGAGCAAGGCCGCCACCACTGCGTCCGAATGCGCCTCGATGGCGCGCTGCCTTGCGCGTTCGCCCAGGCGAGCACGCAGGGCCGTGTCGTCCTTCAGGCGCAGCAAGGCCGCCGCGAGCGCCAGTGGGTCCTGCGGCGGCACGACGAGCGCCGTCTCTTCGTGCTCGTAGCAGCTCGACGGCCCGTCGATATCCGTCCCGATCAAGGCCTTGCCGCGGGCGAACGTCTCG
>JBFGZP010000501.1:0-1896 GCA_041586695.1 Thauera sp. | reverse complement strand
GGCGCCCGTGTCGGACACGGGCGCCGCTCCGGGGTGTCTGTTCCGATAGAATCCTTCAATCGATATCATCTCGATAATCAATTAGAACAATTCATGCCGCGCCCATACACTGGCATCCAACAGCTTTCGACAAGCCGTTTTCATCAACCCACGGAGGACATGCCATGCCCCTGATCAACAGCAAGATCAAGCCTTTCAAATCGACCGCCTATCACAACGGCAAGTTCGTTCCCGTCACCGAAGAGAACCTCCAGGGCAAGTGGTCCGTGCTGTTCTTCTACCCGGCCGACTTCACCTTCGTTTGCCCGACCGAGCTGGGCGACGTCGCCGATCTGTACCCGCAGTTCCAGAAGCTCGGCGTCGAGGTGTATTCGGTGTCGACCGACACCCACTTCACCCACAAGGCCTGGCACGACGCGTCGGAGACGATCAAGAAGATCAAGTATCCGATGATCGGCGACCCCACCGGCGCCATCAGCCGCAACTTCGACGTCATGATCGAGGAAGAGGGTCTGGCGCTGCGCGGCACCTTCGTGATCAACCCGGAAGGCGAGATCAAGGTTGCCGAGATCCACGACCTCGGCATCGGCCGCGACGCCAAGGAGCTGTTGCGCAAGGTGCAGGCTGCCCAGTACGTGGCCGCCCACCCGGGCGAAGTCTGCCCTGCCAAGTGGACGCCGGGCGAAGCCACCCTGGCCCCCTCGCTGGACCTTGTCGGCAAGATCTAAGCCGCTGCCGATCGCCCGGGCACACCCCGCCCGGGCCGCTCGTTCCACAGCCGGCCACCGCCGGCTTTTTCTTGCGCGGTCCGTGACCCGGACCGCCCGAACCCTTCACGGACGAAACCGCCATGCTCGACGCCAACATCAAGACTCAACTGAAAGCCTATCTGGAAAAGGTCACGCAGCCGATCGAGATCGTTGCCTCGCTCGACGATGGCGACAAGTCGCGTGAAATGCAGGCCATGCTCGCCGACATCGCCGAACTGACCGACCGCATCACGGTGACCGAAGTGCGCGACGATCATGAACGCAAGCCCTCGTTCTCGCTCAACCGCAAGGGCGCCGACATGGGCGTTCGCTTTGCCGGCCTGCCTATGGGCCACGAGTTCACCTCGCTGATCATCGCCCTGCTGCAGGTCGGTGGTCATCCGCCCAAGGCCGAGGCCGAGCTCGTCGAGCAGATCCGCGGCATCGAGGGCCGGTTCGAGTTCGAGACCTACATCTCGCTGTCCTGCCACAACTGCCCGGACGTGGTGCAGGCGCTCAACCTGATGGCGGTGATCAACCCGAACATCCGCCACACGATGATCGACGGCGCCCTGTTCCAGGACGAGGTCGACGAGCGCAAGATCATGGCGGTTCCGACCGTGCTGCTCAACGGCCAGCCCTTCGGCCAGGGCCGCATGGAGCTTGCCGAGATCGTCGGCCGTATCGACGCCGGCGCCGGCATGCGCGCCGCCGAGAAGATCGCCGCCAAGGACCCGTTCGACGTCCTCATCGTCGGTGGCGGCCCGGCCGGCGCGGCGGCGGCAATCTACGCCGCGCGCAAGGGCATCCGCACCGGCATCGTCGCCGAGCGCTTCGGCGGTCAGGTGGCGGACACGCTCGGCATCGAGAACTTCATTTCGGTGAAGGCGACCGAAGGCCCGAAGCTGGTGATGGCGCTCGAGGAGCACGTCAGGCAGTACGAGGTCGACGTCATGAACCTGCAACGCGCCACCGCGCTGGTGCCGGGCGAGGTGCACGAGGTGAGGCTGGAGAACGGCGCCTCGCTGCGGGCGAAGACGGTGATTCTCGCCACTGGCGCGCGCTGGCGCGAGATGAACGTGCCGGGCGAACAGGCGTTCCGCGGCAAGGGCGTGGCCTACTGCCCGCACTGCGACGGCCCGCTGTT
>JBFGZP010000500.1:0-1897 GCA_041586695.1 Thauera sp. | reverse complement strand
GTCCGGCGAGCGGTCGCATCAACGCCAGCAACCCGTGCAGCGAGTACATGTTCCTCGACGACAGCGCCTGCAACCTGGCGTCGCTCAACCTGCTCGCCTTCTACGACGCGGAGCGCGAGGGCTTCGACGTCGAGGGCTTCGTCCACGCCTGCGAGCTGCTGATCACCGCTCAGGAGATCATCGTCGACCGCTCCTCCTATCCGACCGAGGCGATCGAGCGCAACTCGCACGACTACCGGCCGCTCGGGCTGGGCTACGCCAACCTGGGCGCGCTGCTGATGACCTGCGGCCTGCCCTACGACTCCGACGCGGGGCGCGGCTTCGCGGCGGCGCTCACCGCCCTGCTGACCGGCGCCGGCTACCGGCAGTCGGCGCGCATCGCTCGTGGGCGGGGGCCGTTCGCCGGCTTCGACGCCAATCGCGAGCCGATGCTCCGGGTCATCCGCAAGCACCGCGAGGCGCTGAAGGACGTCGATCCGGCGCACGTGCCGCTGCCGCTTGTCCGGGCGTGCCGGGAGGTGTGGGACGAGGTGGTCGAGCTCGGTGAGCGCTTCGGCTACCGCAACAGCCAGATCTCGGTCATCGCGCCCACCGGCACGATCGCGTTCATGATGGACTGCGACACCACCGGCATCGAGCCCGACATCGCGCTGGTCAAGTACAAGCGCCTGCACGGCGGAGGCATGCTCAAGCTGGTCAACGGCAGCGTGGCGACCGCCTTGACGCGGCTCGGCTACGAGCGCGCGCAGGTGCAGCAGATCGTCGAATACATCGACGCCAACGACACCATCGAGGGAGCGCCGTGGCTTTCGCCCGAGCACCTGGCGGTGTTCGACTGCGCCTTCCGGCCGGCGAACGGCACGCGCTCGATCCACCATCTCGGCCACCTGCGCATGGTGGCCGCGGTGCAGCCGTTCGTCTCGGGGGCGGTGAGCAAGACGATCAACATGCCGGAATCTTCGACCAGCGCCGAGATCTACGACGCCTATCTGGAGAGCTGGCGGCTCGGGCTCAAGGCGGTGGCGATCTATCGCGACGGCTGCAAGAGCAGCCAGCCGCTGTCGACCGCCGAGACGCAGCCGGCGTCGAGCGGCGAGTCGGCCCCGGCGCGGCGCAAGCTGCCGAACGAACGGCAGGCGGTGACCCACAAGTTCTCCGTCGGTGGCCACGAGGGCTACATCACCGTCGGCATGTACGAGGACGGATCGCCCGGCGAGATGTTCCTGGTGATGGCCAAGGAGGGGTCGACGATCTCGGGCCTGATGGACACGATCGCGACCTCGGTGTCGATCGCGCTCCAGTACGGAGTGCCGCTGCCGACGCTGGTCGACAAGTTCACCCACATGCGCTTCGAGCCCTCGGGCTTCACCAACAATCCCGAGATTCCGATCGCGAAGTCGATCGTCGACTACGTCTTCCGCTGGCTCGCGTCGAAGTTCTTGAGCGCCGAGGAGCACGAGTCGGTGGGCATCGTGCGGCGTGAAACGGCGGGGCCGCAACGAGCAGACGACCCTGGCAAGAGCGACCGCTCTGCTGTAACCTTCCTCCAGCAGCAGGACTCGCCGTCCTGCGCCGATTGCGGCTCGATCATGGTTCGAAACGGTACTTGCTACAAATGCCTGAACTGTGGGTCTACCAGCGGCTGCAGTTGATGCTCGATCCCACATTGAAGTCTCTCGATCTCGCGGGTCTAGCGCCCGCATCGTTATCCGTTCGCCGGGTCCTCTGGACCCCACACTGCGGCGGGCAATCTCGTCCAGCCGTATGGACTCGGACCTGAGGGTCCAAAGGATGCCCCAAGACCTGGGGCGGGAGGCACGAAATCATGGTTGCAAGGAAGAAGGCGACGAAGAAGAAGGCCACGAAGAAGAAGGCCACCAAGCGCAAGGCGGCGCCG
>JBFGZP010000499.1:0-1907 GCA_041586695.1 Thauera sp. | reverse complement strand
GCTGCCCTGGGGCGAGGTCTATGGCGGCCTGCAGATGAACATCATCCAGGCCCAGGTGAACCCGGCCTTCTTCATCGAGAGCGCCAAGTTCCACGAAGTGACCGACCACCTCGTCTATCTGGGCGACGTCGAGTACACCACCACCGTGGTTTCCAACGCCGACTTCTGGGACGGCCTGCCGGCCGAGCACAAGGCGATGCTGGCCGAGGTCCGCGATACGCTGCAGAAGTTCATCATCGAAAAGCAGCGCGCCAAGAACGAGGCCGCGGTCGCGAAGATGAAGAAGGACAACCCCAAGCTCACCACCGTCAAGCTCACCGACGAGGAGCGTGACGTGTTCCGCAAGCGCGCCGAGCCCCTGGGCGACAAGCTGGTGCAGATGGTCGGCGGCCGCACGGGGGAGATCCTCGGCCAGCTGAAGGCCGAAATCAAGGCAACGACGAGCAACTGAGCGAGGAGCAGCCTTGCCTCTCGCCCGGGCCGCATCGCGCGCCTGTCCTGCCCCTCGGGGCGGGCTCTGCGCGAACGGCTCGGGCGAGGCCGGTCGACGCACGCGGGCTTGCCGGCCGTGAATACGGCAGTTGTCGCGGGATCGGTGAACGCGCGTGTGGTCGGTGGGCAGGCCGGTTGCGGGCCCGGTTACCGGAAGCAGTCGTCCAGTGCGATGCGCCGCCGGCCGGATGACAGGTGGACGCTGAACTCGCCTGGTTGAATCGACTCGATCGCCCCGATGATAGGCGCCGGCAGTGGGCAGTGGCCGGTGTCGACGAGACGGCCGTTGTCCAGGGCGACGATGCGCAACAGCGTGCGCCGCGCGTCGGGGACGACCAGATGCATGCGGCCGTCGATCGACATCGGCGCCGACAGCGCCAGTTCGGCCGAGCCGTAGACGTGATTGGAGAAACCGACGAGCGCGGCGATTTCGACCAGCTCGCCGCCTGCTCGCCGATACACCTTCAGCGTGCCGCCGATGTGCGGTGTGATCACCGCGGCGATCTCCGCACGCCCGTCGCCATCGAGATCGGCCGCGCCCACCGGATTGAGCCAGCGCATCGAGGTGCCGATGGCCGCGGACTCGGCGCTGATCTCCAGCGTGTCCAAGGTCGGCCGGATCAGTACCAGGCGCGCACCGCTGCCGCGCCGGCTGACGACCGTGAGGATCTCGAGCGCGTCGTCCGGCGCCAGCCTGAGCAGCCGCGGCGCGAGGTCCTCGAACACCTCGTCCTCGGGCAATTGCAGCGTGAGGCTGCGCCCGCTGCTGGTGAGCGCCGTCAGGCGCGCGTATTCGTGAGGCCGGCCGAGGGCGAAATGGCCGTAGCGATCGACCGGCTCGGCATAGTGCGCGTCGGTGACGGTTTCCGCTCCGCCGGCCGATCCGGCCAGCGCGAGCAGGGCCGCGGAGGCGAGCACGCGGCGCAGGGCGCGCAGCTTGAATCGTCGGCCATGCAGTCCTTGTCGGGCGGTGTCGATGGCAACGACTCCAATGTGCAGCATCAGCGCCGGAAGATCCAGAACAGGATCGACAGCAGCACCGAGACGACGATGCAGGTGACGATCGGGAAGTGAAAGCTGAAGCCCTCACGGACGATGTGGATGTCGCCAGGCAAGCGTCCCCACGGCAGCTTGGACAGCCAGGGCCAGGCGAGGCCGGCCAGCACGAGGACGAGTCCGGCGACGACAAGAGCGCGTTGCATGGGCATTGCCTCACGCGTTTCGCCGCTGCTGGCGGCGAATGCTCGAATACAAATGACGGTGGGGACCGAAGTCCCCACCGGCTGTCTTGGGTTACAAGGCTTCAGCGGCCCCGGCTCTGACCTTAAGCGGCCAGTGCGAAACGCTCATCGTTGGCGTTTATGGATTTGCGCGGATTACGTCCGTCGCCTCTCGGGTTGCCTGCTCACCTTTGC
>JBFGZP010000498.1:0-1914 GCA_041586695.1 Thauera sp. | reverse complement strand
TCAACATGGACCGTTTGCCCACGCTGTTCATCTCGCACGGCTCGCCCACCTTTGCCCTCGAGCCCGGCATCGCCGGACCGAAGCTCACCGCCCTGGGCAAGGCCCTGCCGCGTCCGGCTGCCGTACTCGTGGTGTCGCCGCACTGGATGACCGCGCAGCCCGCGGTGACGAGCTCGGCACACCCGCGCACCATCCATGACTTCGGCGGCTTCGACCGGGCGCTCTACGACATCACCTATCCGTCCGACGGGCACCCGCTGCTGGCGGCGCGCGCAGCCGAGGTGTTGCGCGCCGCAGGCTGGCAGGCCGCCGCCGACGCCGATCGCGGCCTCGACCACGGCGCATGGGTGCCGCTCACCTATCTCTATCCGCGCGCCGACGTGCCGGTAGTGCAGGTTTCGATGCCCGCCCGCCTCGACCCGCGCTCAGCGTATGGGCTCGGCCGCGCGCTCGCGCCACTGGCGGACGAAGGCGTCCTTATCGTCGGCTCGGGCAGCCTGACCCACAACCTGTACGAATTTCGCACCGGACACGGCCACGACGAGGCCTATGCCGCCGAGTTCGCCGGCTGGATTCGTGACGCGGTCGCCGCCGGTGACCACGAGCGCCTCCAGCGCGCGCTTGAGATCGCGCCGCACGCCCGCCGCGCGCACCCGACGACCGAGCACTACCTGCCGCTGCTGGTGGCCGCCGGCGCCGCCGCCGCGCCGCTGCCGGCCAGCGTGATCGAAGGCGGCATCACCCACGGCGTGCTGTCGATGGATTCGTTCGTATTCGGCCAGGCCGTCCCGTCGGACATTCCGGCGACGCCCGCAGCCCTTGCGTCGTGAAACCCCTTCCCCTGTTCAAGGAGCTGTCATGACCGACGCACTGATCGTTCAGCAACCCGCCTCTGCGCACCACCTGGTGCTGATCTTCCATGGCGTCGGCGCGTCGCCGCAAGGCCTGCTGCCGCTCGCCGATCTGATCGCCAGCGCCGATCCGCGCGCCTGGGTGCTCAGCGTGCGCTCGCCGCATCCGTCGGACTTGGGCAGCGGCTGGCAGTGGTTCTCGGTGCAAGGCGTCACCGAGGACAACCGCATCGGCCGCGTCGCCGAGGCGATGCCGGGTTTCATCGACACCGTGCGCCACTGGCAGCGCGAGGCCGGGCTCGGCGCCGGGGAGACCACGCTGGTCGGCTTCTCCCAGGGCTCGATCATGGCGCTCGAGTCGACGCAGCAGCCGGTGGCGGTGGCGGCGCGCGTAATCTCGATCGCGGGGCGCTTCGCGCAGGCACCGCGGACAGCGCCGCACGCGACCACGCTGCACCTGATCCACGGCGAGCAGGATGCGGTGATCGACCCGCGCCACGCCATCGACGCCGCCGAGCGCCTCGCCGCGCTGGGCGCGCCGGCGAGCCTGGACCTCGTCCCCGCGCTCGGTCACGCGATCGACAAGCGCGTGGCGGACCTCGTGATCGAGCGGATGTCGGATCGACCCGCAGGCTGAGGCCCGACGCAGGCCGGGTTGGCGGAGCCGATCCTCCCCGCCCCCGGTGCCGGTGGCTTCATCGCATGTCAAAGACGGATGGCGAGAGCGCGGTCACCGACGGCGCCTGGAGACGCGCGCGCTTTTCCGATAACAGGCTACCCTTTGCTTATGGGTGCCAGGGAAACATTTCGTCCGCGTCCGGGTGTTCTGTCCCGGGGCAGCATCTTCGCTGTTCTGCTGTCATTCCTGCTGCTGACAGCCTCGGTTTCGGCAACCGAAACCGAGTGGACGAGCCGTTCGGAAGACGGCCGGGTGGCAGTGCATCTGTATGTCTATTGGTCCCTGCAGTGCCCGCACTGCCTCGAGGCGCTGCCGCAGATCGAGGAACTCGCGGCCGAGCATTCGTGGATTCGACTGCATGCCCTCGAGCTCAGCCGCTCGCCC
>JBFGZP010000497.1:0-1919 GCA_041586695.1 Thauera sp. | reverse complement strand
CCGGGCCAGCACCTGCGCCCGCGCCTGCGCCTCGGCGCGCGCCTGCTCGAGCGGCAGCGCGCTCAGATCCACCACCTCGAGGCCCACCGCGACCTCGTCCAGCACCCGCTGCCTCGGCTCGCCGTGCTCGCTGACCAGGGCCGTGCGCAGCGACTCGTGCCGCGACACGAGCTGCGCGAACGCGCCCCGCAGCCGCTCCACCTCCAGCGGCCCTTCCAGCCACCAGCCTTGCGCGACGTTGTACAGCGCACCGCCACCTTCCCACTGCTCCAGAAACCACAGCCGCTGCTGCGCAAACGAGAGTTCGAACCCTCGCTCGTCAGGACCGGGCCTGAGCACCCGAGCGATCGGCGGATCCGCCCTGGTCCGCGAGAGGCGCTCGAGCAGCAGAGCCCGTTTACCCGGGGGCAGGCTGGCGATGCGGGCGTCGACATCAGCCTCGGCCAATGGAGCATTCCGGTCGTCGTTCATCGTTTCGGATTCACCTTGGAGTCTCGCTCACGCAACCATAGGCGAAAGCTTGGTGACAAGCGCATGAAAGTGGTCACGCCCACGCGCCATGGAAGGATCCATGCACTACGCATCCTCAATCAGTTGCAACGACAGATGCACATGCCGGCCCTGCACTCATCGGGCCGCGCGAAGCGTCTCAGTCGCGCGGAAAAGGTGCGTCCGGATCGACTGCGACATCGATGCAGGCTGGGCGCTTGCTGGCAATCGCGCGCCGAAGTGCAGGGCCGATGTCCCCGGCACGGTCGACATGCTCGCCATGGCCGCCGAGCGCCTCGACCAGCTTGTCGTAGCGCAGCCCGGGCTGAAACATCGATACCGGTTCGGCAGTCGCGCCCGAGAAATGCATCTTGTGCCGCAGCGAACCACCGTTGCCATCGTTGTTGGCGACCACGATCACCACCGGCACCTGATGGCGGACTGCTGTTTCCAGTTCCATCACACTTAGGCCGAAGGCGAAGTCGCCACAGATCGCAACCACCGGGCGGCTCGGGTGCAGGAGCTTGGCGGCAATCGCATAGGGAATGCCGACCCCCATGCAGCCGCTCGTACCCGGCGTGAGCCGGCTTGCGGGAAGTCGTGCAGGAATCATCCATTGGCAGGCTGCCATCGTGAGATTGCTGTCGAAGATGGTGATCGCGTCCGCAGGCAGCGCGTCGCGCACTTCCGCTGCCAGGCGCAGGGGGGAAACGGGGGCATCGGCCTTGCCTGCAAGCGCGTCTCGCCTCGCTTGCGTTTGCCGTCGCTGCACGCGCAGTCGGGCCAGCCAGGCGCAATCCCGCAAAGCCTTCGCAGCACTTCGTCTTCCCGGTTCGATCTCCCTCAGGAGCGCGCTCAGGAAGCGGCCGGCATCCGAATGCACACCGAATTCGATCTTGCGATTGCGACCAAATTCGGCTGCGTGAACATCCACATGGATCACCATTGCGTCAGGCGCAAGCTGCTGCCCATAACGGAACACCCAATCCAGGCGCGCACCCAACAGGAGCACGACATCGGCCTGGGACTGGGCCACCCAGGAAACCGCGTTCATGCACAGGGTATGGTCGTCGGGAATCGTGCCGCGCCCCATCGGCGAAGTGATGAACGGGAGCGCCAGACCGTCGACCAGTTCCTTCAGTCCGTCAATCGCCGCCGTCCAGCGCGCGCCCTTGCCGACGACCAGCAGCGGTCGCTTCGCGCTGAGCAGTACGTCCACCACCTGCCGCAGGACGACCGGGTCGGGCTCCGGCCCCGGCGGCGCGGCGGCAGGCACCGGGAGGGACCCCGCACCGAAGGCCGAACCGGACAGCGTATCCTCAGGCAACTCCACCAGCACGGCGCCCGGTCGGCCGCTGCTCGCCACTGAAAATGCCTTGGCTACCAACGCGGGAATCTCGCGCGTTTCCCGCACTCGGGTCACCCACTTG
>JBFGZP010000496.1:0-1928 GCA_041586695.1 Thauera sp. | reverse complement strand
TCGAACTCGTGCTGCAGGTAAACGGCAAGCTGCGCGGCAGCATCCGGGTCGCGGCCAAGGCCGCCAGGAGCGAGATCGAAGCGCTCGCGCTGGCCTCGGAGCCGGCGCTGAAGTTCATGGAGGGCAAGCCGCCGAAGAAGGTGGTGGTGGTGCCCGGCCGCCTGGTCAACATCGTCGTCTGAGGAATTGCCGATGCCCGCAGTTCGCGCCCCGAGCGCCCGGTCGCGTCACAGCGACGCCGCGCCCACCGCCACTCCGCAGCGCCGCCGGCTGCTCCTGGCCGGCGCGGGGCTCGCTGCCCTCGCGCTCGGCGGTTGCGGCTTTCGCCTGCGCGGTCCACAGCAACTCGATTTCGCCACGCTCCACGTCGACGTCAGCGAACTCTCCGACTTCGGCGCCAAGCTGCGCCGGATGGTCGCCACCTCGGGCACCACCACGGTGGTCGAGGAGGCCGCCCAGGCTGAGGCGCGGCTGCAAATCCTCGGCATCGATCGTGGCCGGGAGATCCTCAGCCTGACCGGTGCCGGCAAGGTGCGCGAGTACCAGTTGACCGAGCGCATCCGCTTCCAGTTGCTGGACAAGTCGGGCAAGGCGCTGATTCCGCCCACCGCCATCGCCGCCACACGCGAATACACCTTCGACGACTCCCAGGTGCTGGGCAAGGAGCAGGAAGAAGCCCTGCTCTACCGCGACATGCAGAACGACCTGGTGCAGCAGCTGATGCGCCGCCTCGCGGCGGCAAAACGCGCGTCGTGACCGACGCCAGCCTGCGCGGCGCCCGGCCATGAACCTGCGCCCCGACCAGCTCGGCGCGCAGCTCGACAAGCCGCTCGCCCCGCTGTGGGTCCTGCACGGCAACGAACCCCTGCTCGTGCTCGAGGCAGCCGACGCCATCCGCGCCGCGGCGCGTCGGCACGGCTACGAGGAGCGCGAGACCCTGGTCGTCGGCCAGGGCTTTCGCTGGGACAGCCTCGCCCTCGCTGCCGGAAACATGTCCCTGTTCGGCGGCGCCAAGCTCATCGACCTGCGCATTCCCACCGGCAAGCCCGGACGCGACGGCGGCGATGCGCTGCAGCGCTACGTCGCCAGACTGCCCCAGGCGACCCTCACGCTCGTGACCCTGCCGGAGATCGACTGGCAGGCGCGCAAGACGGGCTGGTTCAAGGCGGTGTCGGAGGCCGGCATCGCGATCGAACTGAACGCGCCCGAGCGCGAGCGCCTGCCGGAGTGGATCGGTCGCCGCCTCGCGCTGCAGAAACAATCCGCCGCCGCCGACGCGCTGACCTTGATCGCCGAACACGTCGAGGGCAACCTGCTCGCTGCGCACCAGGAGATCCTCAAGCTCGGCCTGCTCCACCCGGAGGGTGCGCTGACGCTCGAACAGGTTCAGGACGCCGTCCTCAACGTCGCCCGCTACGACATCGACAAGCTGCGCCAGGCGGTACTCGAAGGCGACCCGGTGCGCTGCACGCGCCTGCTCGAGGGCCTCAAGGGCGAAGGCACGGCGCCACCGCTGGTGCTGTGGGCGCTCGCCAGCGAAACCCGCGGCCTCGCCGCGCTGCGTGCCGGCCAGGACAGCGGCCAGCCGCTGCCGGCGCTGTTCAAGGCCGAACGCATCTTCGACCCGCGCCGCCAGCAGGCCGTCGGCCGCGCCCTGGGCCGGCTCACGCAGGGCGGGCTGCGCGCCGCCCTGATGCACGCGGCCCGGATCGACCGCATGATCAAGGGCCTGGTGCCGGGCGACGTGTGGGACGAATTCCTGCAACTGGCGCTGCGGCTCTCTCGCCGATAGCCCCTGCGCCCACGCCCGCCGCATTCGGTGGTCTAATTCCTGTTCAGCGTCAACGCACCGAGCCCAAAGATGGACATCCCCAGCTACATGCACACCCTCGGCCGGCAGGCCCGCGCCGCTTCACGCATGCTCGCCG
>JBFGZP010000495.1:0-1933 GCA_041586695.1 Thauera sp. | reverse complement strand
CGAGCGCTGCACTTCGTTGGCGTCGAAGTGGGCCCGATGAACCTGCTGGGCGCGGAAGACGAGGTCGAGGAATGGCAGTTCGAACAGGGCCTGTACCTCGGTAACCGACCAGCGCTTGTGGTCTGCGGCTGCGGGCACGGCGTCCCGCACGGGAAGGGTCGAAGTCATTGTCATGTCACGCAGTTCCGGCTGTAATGTGGCAACCAGGCATGTTCGTTCATAGGCGGAAACCTTGTCAAACACCCGGGCCCTGTTCCACCACCTGTTCAGTCATGGCGCTGGCGTGCTGATGGCGCAGGACTGCTTCGTCTGCGGCGCTGAGTCGGGCGAAAGTGCGGTGTGCGAGGCCTGCCGCCAGGCGCTGCCGCGCCACGCCGCGAACGCCTGCCCGGTGTGCGCCCTGCCGAACGCGGATGCAGCGGTATGCGGGCGCTGCCGCCAGCATCCGCCGGCCTTCGATGCGACACGGGCGGCGTTCGACTATGCCTTCCCGGTCGATGCGGTGGTGCACGCGCTCAAGTATCGCCACCGCCTGTCGCTGGCTGGTTTCGTCGCCGCGGAGCTGGCCGCCGCGCTCGGGCCGGCCGCGGCTGTCGATGTCGTCCTCGCGATGCCGCTGCATCCGCGCCGCCTGGCCGAGCGCGGCTTCAACCAGGCGGTCGAGATCGCACGTCCGCTGGCGCGCATGCTCGGCTTGCCGCTGGAGCTGTCGGCGGCAAGCAGGATTCGCGACACGCCCGCGCAGGCAAGCCTCGGGCGCAGCGAGCGGGTGCGCAACCTGCGTGGTGCGTTCGAATGCCGCGATGCCTTCGCCGGCAGGCGGGTGCTGGTCGTCGACGATGTGATGACCACCGGCGCCTCGCTGGACGCGCTCGCGGCCGCGCTCAGGCGCGCCGGCGCGCTCGCGGTGAGCAACCTGGTCGTGGCGCGCACGGCGCTGCCGGATTGAGCTACAGTGCCGCCTCCCATGCCTGCCCGGCGATATCCCTGAACCGATGCGATGTTCGAGATCGTGCTCTTCGAGCCGGAAATTCCGCCCAACACCGGCAACATCATCCGCCTCGCCGCCAATAGCGGCGCCAGGCTGCATCTGGTCGAGCCCCTCGGCTTCGACCTCTCCGACAAGCAGCTCGCGCGCGCCGGACTCGATTACCACGACCTTGCCTGCCTCACCGTGCATCGCGACTGGGATCATTGCCGGGTCCATCTCGACGGGCGCCGCTTCTTCGCCCTGTCGACGCGCGGCACGCGCCGCCACGATGCGGTTGCCTACGAGGAGGGCGACGTGCTCGTCTTCGGTCCCGAGAGCAGGGGGCTGCCGCAGGCACTGCTGGAGAGTTTCGAGCCGGCGTCGCGAATCCGCATTCCGATGCGGCCAACGAACCGCAGCATCAATCTGTCGAATGCGGTGGCGATCGTCGTGTTCGAGGCGTGGCGGCAGCAGGGCTTTGCCGGCGCGGCAGACCCCGCCGGCTGAGGCGGGCTGGCGACGGGCCAAGGCGAGGATCGTAGCCTTGGCCGCTTATTCGTGGCGTGGGTCGCGCGCGAGCAGTCGTTCGACCGCGGAGCGCGTGTCGAGGCCGTGATGGAGCAGGGCGTCGACGACCTCGCAGATCGGCATCTCGACGCCCAGGCGACGCGCCAGCGCGGACACTTCGCGCGCGGACGACACGCCTTCGGCGACGTGGCCGAGATCGCGCAGGATGTCCGCGAGCGTCTTGCCTTCGGCGAGCGCCAGGCCGACACGGCGATTGCGCGAAAGGTCGCCGGTGCAGGTGAGGATGAGGTCGCCCATGCCCGCCAGCCCCATCAGCGTTTCGGGACGGCCGCCGAGCGCCGCGCCGAGCCGTGCGATTTCGGCCAGGCCACGGGTGATGAGGGCGGCTCGGGCATTGAGGCCGAAGCCCATGCCGTCGCAAACGCCCGAGGCGAT
>JBFGZP010000494.1:0-1935 GCA_041586695.1 Thauera sp. | reverse complement strand
GTTTTCGCTCGTGCCGTAGGCTTCAAGGACCAGCCAGCCGAGGCCGTCGAAGCGTTCGATCAACCAGCGCGGCAGCGGGGCGGAGCCGCTGACCATGAATCGAAGATCGGGACCCATCAACGCGCGCAGGCGCCCAAGCATGCGGTGGGCGACAGGGCCGAAGGCGCGGCACCACAAGGGCGCGCGGCGGTCCTCTCGGCGCGCAACTGCAAGCTGCTGCGCGACGGACCAGGCGGCCTTGATCGCGGCGCGCAGCGGGCGCGGCTGGCGGTCGAGTTGCGCGTTGATGCCGTCGTGGAGTTTCTCGAAGAAGCGGGGCACGCCGACGAACAACGTCGGCCGGATACCCGGCAGCAGACGCACGATCTGGTCGGGCCGATCGACGAAGAAGGTTTGCGCGCCGGAGATCACGGCGAAGAGGTTGAGGACGCGCTGGAAGAGGTTGGACAGGGGCATCCAGCACACCAGCCTGGCCTCGTCGCGTACCGACCGAAAGCGCTGCGACAATGCGTTACAGGCGAGAATGATCTGCCGGTGCGAGTAGGCGATGCCCTTGGGGAGGCCAGCGCTGCCCGATGTGAACACGATGGTGGCGATGTCGTCCGAGGCCGGAGCTTGGGGTGCAGCCAGGTCTGCGCAGGCGGTGCCCAAAAGGGCCGGCAAGGCATGCGCGTCGGGGGGCGGTGCGCCGTTCGCGACTATCGCGATGTCAAAGGCTTGCCCTAGATCCGTGATCCAGGCGAGCTTTCCGGCGTCGGCGACGACGATCGCTCGCGGGTGGGTGAGCTCGAGTATGTGCCGAAGATTTCGCGGCGCGTCATGTGCGTCGAGGCCAACGACGACGCCCCCGACCGCGAGCGCGGCGAACTGGCAGTACTCCCACTCGGGCGTGCACGGCAGCATGATCGCGACACGGTCACCGTGGCGTATCCCGAGCGCCTGAAACCGCGCGGCAAGCGCCCGCACTTTCCTTGCGACTTCGATCCAGCCGATCGGTTGCCACTGGCCGTCGGCAGCAAGACGCAGATACGCGGTGGCATTCGGCGTCGCGTGGGCACGCTCGAAAAGGCGCTGCGGCAGTGTCTGCACCGACCCGCTCGCCTCCGAGCCCGGACGATCGGGTTCTGCAGCGAACCGCGGTGGATGCAGCGAAGTGGCCATGTCTAGAATCGAACCCATGCCATCATCTACGGCCCGGATCGTGAATTCTTCACGGATTTAAGCAATTTACGCGAGCCGGCACTGTACCGGGCGGGTGCCGCGCAAGCTGCGCGAAATCTGCGATATCAGGGGCCCTTCTGTTCGGCCTCGTTGCGAAACCTCATCCGCGTTGCGGAAACGCGTGGACTCTCGTGTTCACACAGACCGGTTCGGGTGATGCAGGCCTCAGCGCCCCACCATGTTATTCCGATGAATCAGCTCGGGTTCGTCGATGTAGCCCAGCAGCTTCTCGATCTCGCTCGTCGGCTTGCGCGCGATGCGGCGGCATTCGGTGGCGCTGTAGCTGACGAGGCCGCGGGCGACTTCCTCGCCGGTGGTGCTGCGGCAGGCGACGGCGGCGCCGCGCTTGAACTCGCCGCGCACCTCGATGACGCCCACCGGCAGCAGGCTGCGGCCGCTCCTGAGCGCGGTGACGGCGCCGTCGTCGATGATGAGGTCGCCGGCCAGTTGCAGGTGGTCGGCGAGCCACTGCTTGCGCGCCTGCAGCGGTGTGCTGCTGGCGTAGAGCAGGGTGCCGACCGATTCGCCCGCGGCGACGCGCAGCAGCGCATCGGCTTCGCGCCCGCTGGCGATGCAGGTGTGGGCGCCGCTGCGGGCGGCGCGCTGGGCGGCGCGGATCTTGGTGATCATGCCGCCGCGGCTGATGCCGGTGCCGGCGCCGCCGGCCATGGCCTCGTAGCTGCGGTCTTCGGCGCGGCCCTCGTCGATCAGGGT
>JBFGZP010000493.1:0-1957 GCA_041586695.1 Thauera sp. | reverse complement strand
TCAGCGGACGTTTCCGCGTCGAGAGCTTCCGCGACGCCGGCGACCTCGGCCGCCACATGGTCGGCGGCCTGCTGATGGGCTTCGGCGGCGTCACCGCGCTGGGCTGCACGATCGGGCAGGGCATCACCGGCTTTTCCACCCTCGCCGTCGGCTCCATCCTCACCACTGCGGCGATCATCGCCGGCTCGGTCGCGACGATGAAGTTCGAATACTGGCTGCTGATGCGCGAAGACTGATCAGAAGCGGAACATCGTCCCCGGCAGCCATGTCGTGCCAGTCGTGACGCGGAGCTCGAAGCGGATGCCGCCACCGGCCCGACCCGCGTCGAACACGCACCGTTTGGCGAAGCTCACCGCGATCAGCGGGCCCAGCCTGCGCCAGCGCGACTCGACGCATGCCCGGGCGGCGCTCGTTGCGCGCGAACACTTCCTCGGCATCGGGCAGCGCTGGCAACATCGTGCGCGAAACGCCCAGCACGGACAGACAATCGATCAGCGCCACCTTGGTGTCGGTGGAAACCAAGACCGATTCGAGCTGCGGGCCGTCGCGCATGACGATCTGGGGCAGGGGGATCTGCCGCACTCGTGTGTCCCTGGTTCGCGATCGTCGATGCCGGCGACCGAAGCGGGGTGCAGGACCTGGACCGCCGTCCTTCAGGCGCCAGGGGCGTCCTGCTCGCCCGCAAGCTGGATCACGCCACGCTCGCGCATCTTGTCGATCTCTGCATCGCTGAAGCCGCTCTCGCGCAGCACCTCGCGCGTGTGGGCGCCGATGGCCGGCCCGATCGAGGTCACCGCACCGGGGGTCGCCGAGAGCTTGGGCACGATGCCGGGCATGCTGAGCGGGGTCTGGTCTTGCAGCATGGTGTCGAGGATCATGTCGCGCGCACGGTACTGCTCGTCCTGCATGATGTCGGCCGCACTGTAGATCTTGCCGTGCGGCACGTCGGCGGCCTTCAGGAAACGCATCACTTCCACCGCATCCAGGCCCGCGCACCAGTCGCCGATCACGCCGTCGATGTAGTCGGCCTCGGTCGCCCGCCCGGCGTTGTGGGCAAAGCGCGGATCCTCGCCGACGTCGCTGCGTCCGATCGCCTGCATCAGGCGGCGAAAGATGTTGTCGCCGTTGGCGGCAATGATGATGTTCATGCCGTCGCGCGAAACGTAGGTATTGGAGGGCACGATGCCGGTGAGATTGCTCCCGGTGCGCTCCCGGACCACACCGTACATGGCGTACTCCGGCACCGTGCATTCCATCAGGTTGAACACCGACTCGTACAGTGCGACATCGACCACCTGGCCCTTGCCACCCCTGATTTCACGGTGCCGCAGCGCCATCAGGGCGCCGATCACGGCGTGCAGGCCCGCGACCGAATCGCCGATCGACAGGTTGAGCCGCACCGGCGGGCGATCAGGATAACCGGTGATGTAGCGCAGGCCGCCCATCGATTCGCCGATGGCGCCGAATCCGGGCTGGTCGCGCATCGGCCCGGTCTGGCCGAAACCCGACACACGGACCATGATAAGGCCCGGATTGTGCTCGGCAAGCGCATCGTAGCCGAGCCCCCACTTCTCCATCGTTCCGGGGCGGAAATTCTCCACCACGATGTCTGCCTCGCCCGCCAGCCGGCGCACGAGCTCCTGGCCTTCGGCGCTGCGCAGGTCGATCGCCACCGAACGCTTGTTGCGCGCCTGGACATACCACCACAGGGAGGTGCCCTTGTGCAGCTTGCGCCAGGCCCGCAACGGGTCGCCGCCGCCCGGTGGCTCGATCTTGATGACGTCGGCACCGAATTCGCCGAGCATGCGCGCGGCGAACGGTCCGGCGATGAGCTGACCCAGTTCGAGTACCTTCACACCTGCGAGGGGAGCTTGCACGGCGCCTCCTGAAATTTGGCTATTCTTCACGATTTCGCTGCAGCACGAAACGCCACAAGCAACTCTGCCGCGCCTGACGC
>JBFGZP010000492.1:0-1972 GCA_041586695.1 Thauera sp. | reverse complement strand
GCAAGTTCGTCGTCGAGGGGCTGGGGGCGAAGAAGGTCGCCATCATCGACGACCGCACCGCCTACGGCCAGGGCCTCGCCGACGAAACCGAGAAGGCGGCCAAGGCGCTCGGCGCGCAGATCGTGTCGCGCGAGTTCACCAACGACAAGGCCACCGACTTCAACGCCATCCTGACCAAGATCCGTTCAGCGGCGCCGGATGTGATCTTCTTCGGCGGCATGGACGCGCAGGGCGGCCCGATGCTGCGCCAGCTCAAGCAGCTCGGCATCAACGCCAAGTTCGTGACCGGCGACGGCGGCTGCAGCCCCGAGATGATCAAGCTTGCAGGCGAAGCGATCTCGGACAGCGCCTACTGCTCGATGGCCGGCCTGCCGCTGGACAAGATGCCGGGCGGCGCCGACTTCCGCGAGCGTTTCAAGAAGCGTTTCAACGCCGACGTGCAGATCTATTCGCCCTACGCCTATGACGCCACGATGGCGATCATCACCGCGATGCAGGAGGCCGACTCGGTCGAGCCGGCCAAGTATCTGCCGAAGCTCAAGGCCATCAGCGCGCCTGGCGTGACCGGCACCGTCGCCTTCGACGCCAACGGCGACGTCAAGGACGGCGCCGTGACCATGTACCGCTTCAGCAACGGCAACTGGGTGGCGATGTAATCCACCACCGCCCGTCGCGCCTTCCGGCGTGGGGGGCAAGGCGTGCGGAGAGCCGGCAGCGGCCCGCCGTCGACACTCCTCACGCCTTGCCCCTCCCCCGCCGACACCCGGCACCCTCTGCCTTCCAACTCCACAAGAGCACAATGGAAACCCTCATCCAGCAAGTCATCAACGGCCTGGTGATCGGCAGCGTCTACGCGCTCATCGCCCTCGGCTACACCATGGTGTATGGCATCCTCGGCCTCATCAACTTCGCCCATGGCGACGTGCTGATGGTCGGCGCGCTCACCGCCCTGCAGACCATGATGTTCCTCATGGGTGTCGCCCCGGGCCTGTCGCCGATCGCGATGCTGACGATCGCGCTCATGGTGGCGATCCCGGTGTGCATGCTGCTCGGTTTCACCATGGAACGGCTCGCCTACCGACGACTGCGCAACGCCCCACGCCTGGCGCCGCTGATCACCGCGATCGGCATGTCCTTCCTGCTGCAGACGCTGGCGATGATCATCTGGGGCCGCAACTACCACACCTTCCCGCAACTCATCTCGACGGCCCCGATGCAGCCGATCGAGGGTGTGTTCGTCACCCCGGTGCAGGTCATCATCGTCGTCGCCTCGGCGGTGATCATGATCGGGCTGACCCTGCTGGTGACGAAGACCCGGATCGGCCGCGCCATGCGCGCCACCGCGGAAAACCACCGTGTCGCCAGCCTGATGGGGGTGGACACGAATGCGGTGATCGCCTTCACCTTCGTCGTCGGTGCCGCACTCGCCGCCATCGCCGGCGTGATGTTCGCCAGCAACTACGGCATCGCCCACTACGGCATGGGCTTCATGCCCGGCCTCAAGGCCTTCACCGCCGCCGTGCTGGGCGGGATCGGCAACCTCGGCGGCGCCATGCTCGGCGGCATCGTGCTCGGCCTGGTGGAGTCGCTCGGCGCCGGATACATCGAACACCTCACCTTCGGCTTCCTGAATTCGTCCTACCAGGACATCTTCGCCTTCATCATCCTCGGTCTGGTGCTGATTTTCCGGCCGACCGGCCTGCTGGGCGAGCGGGTCTCGGACCGGGCATAAGGGAGACACAAGACCATGAACGAACTCGTCTCCGCCGTCCCCTGGCTCGGCAAGCGCAACCCGATGGCTGCGCGCTGGCTGATCATCATCGTCGCCCTCGTCGCGCCGATCGTCGCCATGCAGTTCGGCCGCAGCTGGGTGCGCATCCTCGACTTCGCCCTGCTGTACATGATGCTCGCGCTGGGCCTGAACCTGGTGGTGGGCTTCGCCGGCCTGCTCGACCTCGGCTACATCGCCTTC
>JBFGZP010000491.1:0-1977 GCA_041586695.1 Thauera sp. | reverse complement strand
TGCAAAGTGCACGGATTGGCCTAGATTTAGGAGTACGACCATGCCGCGACAGACGGCAAGATTCCTGGAGGGCTGCAAGATGCTATCGATTAGAGATTGCCTCGACTATTGTGACTTGACCGAAGATGAAGTTGCCCTCATTGCCGAACACGAGGGCATCCCCGATGCTGCTGCAGCCCAGGTGGCGTGCGGCCTTGTGCAGACTCCCGAGGGCGTATTGCTGCTGACCAATTTCATGCTCGACCTGATCGAGCGCGCCAACAAGAAGGGCGATACGAAGAAGGCCAAGCGAGCCAAGTCGCTGTGCGATCGTTTCATGGCGGACCACCCACTGCCGCACTGAGCCGCTCCCGACGCCGCGGGTCCGTCCGGCACCTGACGCGGCGCAATACCTTTCAAACCTCCTCACCACCCTTCGCCCGCTCACGCTCGGCCTCGTCGAGCGCGTTCAGGCGGGCGAGTTTCTCCCCGATACGTGCCTCCAGGCCGCGCGACGTCGGCTGGTACCAGCCGGGCGCGGCGACGCCATCGGGCAGATAGGTTTCACCTGCCGCGTAGCCCTCGGGCTCGTCATGTGCGTAGCGGTAGGCCTTGCCGTAGTCGAGGTCCTTCATCAGCCGCGTCGGCGCATTGCGCAGGTGCAGGGGCACCGGCCGCGAGCCGTCCTTGCCGACGAAGGCGCGCGCGGCATTATAGGCCTTGTAGGCGGCATTGGACTTGGCTGCGCAGGCGAGGAAGATCGTGGCCTGCGCAAGTGCGAGTTCGCCCTCGGGCGAGCCCAGGCGTTCGTACGTCGCACAGGCATTGAGCGTCATTTCCAGCGCGCGCGGGTCGGCCAGGCCGATGTCCTCCACTGCCATTCGCACCAGGCGGCGGCCCAGGTAGAGCGGATCGGCGCCGCCATCGAGCATCCGGCACAACCAGTACAACGAGGCATCCGGATCCGAGCCCCGCACGGACTTGTGCAGGGCCGAGATCTGGTCGTAAAAGGCCTCGCCTCCCTTGTCGAAGCGGCGCAGGTTGCGCGACAGCGCCTCGTCCACGAAATCCGGCGTCACCGGATCGACCCCGGCGGTTTCGGCGGCCACCTGGAGCTGTTCGATGAGGTTCATCAGGCGGCGCGCGTCGCCGTCGGCAAATCCGATCAGGCGCTCGCGCGCGTCGTCCTCGAAGCCGAGCGCGGGGCACGCGACCGCGCGGGCGCGATCGAACAGCGCGGCCATCGCGGCGGCCGCCAGTGGTTCGAGCACATATACGGCGGCGCGCGAGAGCAGCGCTGAATTCACCTCGAAAGACGGGTTCTCGGTGGTGGCGCCGATGAAGGTCACCAGGCCCTGCTCCACGAAGGGCAGGAAGGCGTCCTGTTGCGCCTTGTTGAAGCGATGTACCTCGTCGACGAACAGGATGGTGTGGCGTCCACGCGCCTTCGCCGCCTGGGCCTGCTGGATGGCCTCGCGGATTTCCTTGACGCCGGAGAACACCGCCGACAGCGCGACGAAGTCGGCATCGAAGCCCTCGGCCATCAGCCGCGCCAGCGTGGTCTTGCCCACGCCGGGCGGCCCCCACAGGATCATCGAATGCGGCTTGCGCGCGGCAAATGCCAGACGCAGCGGCTTGCCGGGGCCGAGCAGGTGCGCCTGCCCGGCGACCTCGTCGAGCGTCTTCGGGCGCATGCGCTCGGCCAGCGGCACCTGCGGCGGCTCGAGCGCATCGAACAGATCGCTCATCGCGGAGTCACTTCTGCAGCGGAGCCAGCGGCGTCGCCGCCGGAGAATCGTCCCCGCGGTCGCCGATGACGTCGGCACCGGCCGGCGGCACGAAACGGAAGCGTTCCGGATCCGCGACAGGGTTGGGCTGCAGCCGTGTAAAACTGATCAGCGTGGTCTGGCCGAAGTTGTCGCGCATCTCCATGCGCTTGAGCCGGCCATCGGCGAGCCCGATCCGAAGCGACTCGAAACCGCTCTCGGTCCTGCGCGG
>JBFGZP010000490.1:0-1989 GCA_041586695.1 Thauera sp. | reverse complement strand
TTGCCGGCGAGGGAGTCGAGTCGCTCCGGCGTCCAGCCCTGGGGCCCGATTTTTCCGTTTTTCATTTCAGTGTGCCTGCCAATGGCGGTTGGTTGTTGCTTGTCGGGTTGGCGTCCGCTTGCAACCGCAAGTCGGGCACCTCGAGAATGGACCGCTGCGCGCCGACGAGGCCAGCCTGAAGCAAGGCCCGGCCGAGTTCGTCCGAGTCAATCACGGAGCGTGGGAACAGCCTGCGGAGCAGCGGGTAGAGCGGCCCTGCAACGGCGTAGAGCGCTCGGTAGAGCGCCGTTCGCGAGCGCGCGCCGCCGACCGGCTGGATGTACCCCGGGCGGGCGCTGTGCGCGGCGCGGAAACCCAGCGCCGCGATGGCCCGCTCGGTCTCGCCCTTGACGCGAGCCCACATCCGACGGCTGTTCACGTCGGTCCCGGCACCGGAGACGTAGACGAAGCGCATGTCCGGGTTCAACCGCGCCAGCGTGCGCGCGACCGCCATCGTGAGGTCGTAGGTGACGCGTCGGTAGTTCGCCTCGTCCAGGCCGGCGGCCGACACGCCCAGACAGAACAGGCAGGTGTCGAACCCCCGCAACGACGCCTCGTGGACTGCGATCGAAGAGAGATCGTCAACCACCAACTCGCGCAGCCGAGGGTGATGCCGACCCGACGGCCGGCGTCCGACGGCGAGCACCTGCGTCACGCGCTCGTCGGTGAGGGCTGCATTCATCGCACCATGACCGACCATGCCGGTCGCACCGAACAGGATCACCTTCATCGCGCAAGCACTCCGGCAGCGAGCGGCTGCGCAATCCCGGTCGACACGCCCGGCGCTGTGGCGGGCTTCTCCCAAGGCAATGCGGTCAACCATCGTGACAACACCTTCCGGATGGTCTGGTCCAGCCGATGGCGCTTGGCAGCGACCTGCGCCTCGGGGTGATGCGGCCGGATGTCGTCTTCCGACACATGGGCACCGCTGATGTCCCGGTACGCCGAGGACACGGCCAGCCGAACGATCCGGTCGGCGCCCACCTCGGCCGGCGACGCCATCACCCGCATGAAGAACTGCATGATCTTCTGTGCACCCCTCAGGTCGCTGAGCAGGTTGGACCGGATATAGCCGGGGTAGAGGTAGTTCACCGTGACCCCTGTGCCTTCCAGCTGGCGGGCCAGGTCGATCGAGAACATGTTCATCGCGAGCTTGGCCTCCACATAGGTGTTGTCCGTCGCGAGATCGGGCTTGGTGCGCAAGGCATCGACGTCGAAGCGGTCGATGAACGCCGTGTTCGTCGTCAGGTTGACGATGCGCGATGGCGCGCTGGCCTGCAGCCGCTCGAGCAGCAGGTGGGTCAGCAGCCGAGGCCCCAGGTAGTTGATGGCCCAGTTGGTCTCGAAACCATCTTCGGTGATGACGGGCGTCGTCATGTTGACGCCGGCGTTGTTGACGAGCACGTCGATGCGGCCGTGCTCGGACAGGATCCGCTCAGCACAGGCCTTGACGCTGTCCATCGACGCCAGATCGCAGGCCTGCAGGCTGATCTTTCCTCGTCCACCGGCCGTGGCAGCCAGCTCACGAATCACGGACTCGCCCTTGGCCGGGCTGCGGGCCAGCAGGACCACGTGCGCGCCCATCCGGTACAGCATGGCGACCGCCACGCGACCGATGCCATCGGTGCCGCCGGTGAAGACGATGGTCTTGCCCGACAGGTCCTTGTCGGCCTCGGCGATGGGGTGGCGGGGGTCGGGCTTTCTTCGCTGCGGCCAGAAGAGGTTCAGCAGGATTCGGGTTTTCGGCTTGAACATGTTCTCGCTCGCCGCGGCTCAGTGCTTGGGGACGAGCAGGTCGGAGATGTACTTCGTCATCTGCTCTTCCGACATCGACTGCTTCAGTTGCAGCAGGGCTTCGGCATCGCGTCCGCACACGTTGTGGCGGGGCGTGTCTGTGGTGACGCACAGGTAGACCTTGTCCGCGACTTCCTGCGGATCGGATCGCCGCTC
>JBFGZP010000489.1:0-1995 GCA_041586695.1 Thauera sp. | reverse complement strand
TCGAAGGAGATCTCATGAACGCCCCCGAAAAATTCTTTCTTCCCGACGTCCAGGCAAGCCAGGACCATCGCGCACTGGCGATTCAGCACGTCGGCGTGCGCGGCCTGCGCTATCCGCTGAGCATCGGCGACAGCGACGGCGGCGTCCAGCACACGGTGGCGACTGTCGAGATGACGGTCGGACTTCCGGCCGAGGTCAAGGGCACCCACATGTCGCGCTTCGTCGAGGTGCTGGAAGCGGGGCGGCAGCCGCTCGATCTCGGTGGCGTGCGTGCGCTCTTCACCCGCATGCTCGAGCGGCTCGAGGCTCGCTCCGGCCGCATCGAACTCCGCTTTCCCTGGTTCGCCCGCAAGCAGGCGCCGGTGTCCGGGGTGGAGAGCCTGCTCGACATGGACGCCACCGTGACGGTCGAGCAGTCCGAGGGCGGGGCGGTGCGGACGTCTCTGAAAGTGGTGGTGCCGGTGACCAGCCTGTGCCCGTGTTCGAAGAAGATCTCCGCCTACGGCGCCCATAACCAGCGTTCGCACATCACGCTGACGGTGCGGCTCGCCGGTGACATGCGCCTGGGCGAACTGGTGCGAATCGCCGAGGAAGAGGCCTCTTGCGAGGTCTTCGGCCTGCTCAAGCGGCCCGACGAAAAGTGGGTGACCGAGCGCGCCTACGACAACCCGAAATTCGTCGAGGATCTGGTCCGCGACATCGCCCTGAGGCTGCGCGCGGATGCGCGGGTCGGAGCGTGGACGGTCGAGTCCGAGAACTTCGAGTCGATCCACAACCACTCCGCCTACGCCCTGATCGAGGGCGTGAGCGGGCAGGACTAGTCCGATGCGCCTGGACGAGATCGAAAGATTCGAACGCGGCGTGCCGCGCCGGGTGGCCGTGGTCGGAGGCGGTATCGCCGGCCTCGGCGCCGCCTGGCTGCTGTCGCGGCGTAATCGGGTGACGCTGTTCGAGGCTGGCGACTACGTCGGCGGTCATACCAACACGGTTGACGTCGACATCGCGGGCCGCAGTCACCCGGTGGACACCGGCTTTCTGGTCTTCAACCGCCGCACCTATCGGAACCTGTGCGCCCTGTTCCAGCACCTCGGCGTCGACACGGTGGAGAGCGAGATGAGCTTCGGCGTCAGCCTCGCCGGCCCCGGGATCGAGTGGGCGGGGTCTGATCTGAGTACCGTCTTCGCCCAGCGCAGCAATCTGCTGCGACCGGAATTCCTCTCTATGCTGCGCGACATCCTGCGCTTCAACCGTGAAACGACGCGGATGGCGGGCGCGGGCAGGACGCCATCGATCAGCCTCGGCGACTACCTCCTCGATGGCCACTACGGCACAGCCTTCCGTGACTGGTACCTGTTACCGATGGCCGCGGCGATCTGGTCCTGCCCGACGCAGACGATGCTCGATTATCCGCTGCGGACCTTCGTTCGCTTCTGCCACAACCACGGCCTGCTGCAGATCTTCGACCGGCCCAGGTGGCTGACGGTGCGTGGCGGCGGGCGTAGCTACGTGCGCCGCATGCTGCGCGAACTCGACGACGTGCGCGTTTCCACCCCGGTGCTGCGGGTCGATCGCAGCGCCGCGGGCGTGAGCCTGCACTCGCGGGACGGCGCCGAGGCCTTCGACGAGGTCGTATTCGGCTGTCACAGCGATCAGACCCTCGAGATCCTCGGCGCTGGCGCAACTGCCGCCGAGCGCAGCATTCTCGGCGCCGTGCGCTATCAGGACAACGTCGCCCTGCTGCATACCGACGCGGCCCTGCTGCCGCGCCGGCGCAAGGTGTGGTCGGCGTGGAACTACCTGGCAGCCGCCGGCGGCGCAGACGATCGTGCGGTATCGGTCAGCTACCTGATCAATCGCCTGCAGCCGCTGCCGTTCGACACGCCGGTAGTGGTGTCGCTGAACCCATTCACGGAGCCTGCCGCCGACAAGCTCATTCGCCGCATCCACTATGCACACCCGGTGTTCGACCAGGCGGCGATCGACGCCCAGGCGGCG
>JBFGZP010000488.1:0-2005 GCA_041586695.1 Thauera sp. | reverse complement strand
GCCTCGCCTGCCCCGAGCGCACCGTCGTGGTCGCCACCGGCGACGGCGCCTTCGGCTTCAACGCCATGGAGATCGACTCCGCCGTGCGCCACCAGGCCCCGGTGCTCATCGTCGTCGCCAACAACGGCTCCTGGGCCATCGAGGTGCGCGACCAGCAGGAAACCCACGGCAAGGTCTGCGGCACCCGACTGCAGTTCGCCGATCACGCCGCCATGGCCCGCGCCTTCGGCATGCACGCCGAGCGCGTCGAGCGCGCCCAGGACCTGCCCGCCGCCATCGCGCGCGCCATGGCCAACCGCCCCGCACTGCTCGACGTCCTCGTCACCCCAGAGGCCGCCTCCTCCGATGCCAAGTCCGGACTCGCATGGGTCCCAGACCTCCAGGCGCTCGAAGCATGGGACAACGCCGAGCAGCGCTGGCGAACAGGGGAGGACTTGGAGGACAATGAGCGTAACTGAGCAATCGACGCAAGAGAGTTCCGACGCATGAAAGCACTGACAAGCCAACCCAGCCTTGCCGAACAGGTCCACAAGGCGATCCTCGACGAGATCGCGTCGGGTCGGCTGCAGCCCGGCGCGCGGGTAATTCAGGAGCAGATCGCGTCGGAACTCGGGGTGTCCCGCCAGCCCGTGCAGCAGGCCCTGATGCTGCTACGCAACCAGGGTGTGTTGCGTGACGCGCCGGGGCGCGGCCTGCTGGTCGCGCCGCTCGATCTGGATTACGTCCGCAACATGTACGACATCCGCGCAGTGCTCGAAGGCTTGGCATTCCGCCGCGCCGCGGAGCTCAACGCCAAGCGCGCGAAGGCGAAGGGGCCCGCTTTGATCCGGGCCGGACGAGATGCGGTTGCCGGCGGCTCGATCCCCGCCATGATCAACGCGGACATGGCTTTCCACGACTTCGTGTACGGCCTTTCGGAGAATCCGCTGATCGCGCCCGAGTTGGAGGCTCAGTGGACCAATACGCAGCGCGTCATGGGCGAGGTGCTGATTCGCGACACCAAACCACGCGACATCTGGGACGAGCACGCCACCATGCTCGAGGCGATCATCGAAGGTGACGGAGCGAAGGCAGAGGCGCTCGCGCGCCAGCACATCGTGATGGCGGCCGATTTCATGATCAACCGACTGCTCGAGTCGGACTCCCCGGACGACGCGGAAACGCCCGAGGGCAAGCCGCGACGCCGCGTCAACGCGGCCGCCTGAAGCCGCGCCCGACTCGGGCAGCGCAGCGATCGGACCAAGGAGGACGGTGGCGCCCGGGTCGGCCTCTTGGCCACGATAGCGGTTCTCGGGTGCGCCCAGCCCGAAACCTGCTCCGACTCTTCCGGCCACGAACTGCCCGAAAGGAGCGGTCCCGTCTGCCACCCGCGGGATTCAGATAATCCGCGATATCGACTTCATCGATCTGCGCCGGCTCCAGAAAGCGCTCGGCATCGGCCCGGACCACCGCGCTACGCAGGAAGAGCTCGAAGAACTCGGTGTCGATGAGTCGTCCGTCGCGCATGCGCGCCATGATGGTCAGACTCTCGCCCAGCGTCTTGCCGCGTTTGTAGGGCCGGTCGACGCTCGTGAGGGCCTCGAAGATGTCGGGATTGGCGAGCATGTGCGCGCCACCGGGCTCATCTGCTCGCGCTTGAGCCGCCCGGGGGTAGCCATTGCCGCCCATCGTTTCGTGGTGGCCACCGGCCAGTTCCGGCACGGCGGCAAGATCGCGCGAGTTCCTCGTGGCCGACGCCCAGGCGGTTGTCGAGCGTGCGCTGCCAGGTGCGGGCACCGACTCGCCTGGGCTGCTGTCTCCAGCATCTTCTCGCCTCGTCATCGGGCGATGCATTGAACAGTGTTCAATTTTTTCACCAAGAGTAGAATCCGCCTGTGAGCAAGTCCATGAGAACCTCGCCGGCTCCGCCAGCTTCGGCGGCGGACCCCGCGGCACGCGAACCCGAAAGTCAGGCGCGCGCCCTGCGCGCGGACGCGATGGCGCAGGTGCGCCGCTCGCTGATCAT
>JBFGZP010000487.1:0-2010 GCA_041586695.1 Thauera sp. | reverse complement strand
GACTTCCCGCGATACGCCGCGCCAGAGCAACCACATCGACAACAGGGCCGCTGCGCAGCTCAGGAACATCGCGTGGCGCAGCGACTCGATGCCGAATGCCGGGTGCAGGGCGTCGCTCAGCGCGCCAGTCAGCACCGGCCCATTTGCGCATTGCCATTTCCGCGCCCGGCTCCACGTCGCCCGTGCGTCGGAAGTCTCGTACTTGGACTCGAGGGCTCACTGCTGCATGGTTCGATTCCAGTTGGATCCTTCGTGAAAAGTCCGCGGTTGCTCACCGGACGCTCCACGTATGCAGGCCCTTCGTCCTTGTGGCTGGGTTTGCCCAAGCACGTTCTGTCTGCAAACTCCCGGAGGCCATGCTGCGGCCGGCTCCGTGTCCTTGAGGCCGGCAGTGCTTCGCGCTGGCCGTGGCGGTTCAGATGGATCGCTGGTTGACCCGCTGCGACAGCTGTTCAGCGCTTTCCTTGCGCTCGCTGTAGCGGTCGACCAGATAGGGCGCGATGTCGCGCGTCAGCAGGGTGAACTTGACCAGTTCTTCCAGCACGTCGACCACGCGGTCGTAGTAGGACGAGGGCTTCATGCGATCGTTGTCGTCGAACTCGAGGAAGGCCTTGGCCACCGAGGACTGGTTCGGGATCGTGAGCATGCGCATCCAGCGCCCGAGCACACGCATCTGGTTGACGGCGTTGAACGACTGCGAACCGCCGCAGACCTGCATCAGTGCGAGCGTCTTGCCCTGCGTGGGGCGCACGGCGCCCATCGACAGCGGAATCCAGTCGATCTGCGCCTTCATGATGCCGGTCATCGCGCCATGCCGCTCGGGCGAGCACCACACCATGCCTTCGGCCCATTGGGCGAGGGTGCGCAGTTCGGCGACCTTGGGGTGGCTTTCCGGCGCGTCGTCGGGCAGCGGGAGGCCGCTGGGGTTGAAGATCCTGACCTCGCCTCCCATCGCGACGAGCAGGCGCGCCGCTTCCTCCACCAGCAGGCGGCTGAACGAGCGCTTGCGGAGCGAGCCATACAGCAGCAGGAAGCGCGGGGCATGGGTCGCGGGGGTCGGCGGATGAAGGCTGGCGGAATCGGGTACGCGGAAATGATCGGGCAGGACCTGCGGGAGGTCGGAGAATGGGTCAGCCACCTGTCGGCTCCTTGTCGCCCGCACCCTGTCCGGGCTTCGGCAGGATCTCGCGCACGACTTCCGACGGACGACACAGGCGGGTGCCCAGGGGCGTGACCACGATCGGGCGGTTGATCAGGATCGGGTGGGCGACCATGGCGTCGATCAGCTCCTCGTCGCTGCGCTGCGGGTCGTCGAGCCCCAGTTCGGAGAACAGGGCTTCCTTGCGGCGCATGATCTCGCGCACCGACAGGCCGCTGGCGGCGATCAGGCCGACCAGTTCGGCACGACTCGGCGGCGTCTTCAGGTACTCGATGACAACAGGCTCGACCCCGCTGTCGCGGATCGCCGCGAGCGTGTTACGCGAGGTGCCGCACCTGGGATTGTGGTAGATGGTGATCGTGCTCACGTATGTGCCTTCCTTTGCAATATTGTTCAGTGGGCTGACCAGCCGACCCGTGGCGGGAATGCGGCTGCTGCTTTCGGGTCGGGTTCGCAGTCCTCGCAGCGGGCTGGAGAGCGGGCGCCAGCGCATCGCCCTCGATCAGGTGGGCGGGAAAAGCGTTGGCGGGTCGCCTGCCCGCCAGCGCGGGTACTTGCCCATGACCTGGCCGAACCGCGCCGAGCCGGTCACGGCCGCGAGCCACCGCCGAAGCTGCGGCCACGGCCGTGCGGCGAACCAGGCCGGATCGACGCCGGCGAACTGGCGCACGAACGGCCCGATGGCCATGTCGGCGAGCGCCGCGTGCTGGCCGAAGAGCCACGGTTGGGCGCCCAGTCGCCCTTCGAGTCGAGCCGCGAAGGCCGCCGCGTCGCGCCGATGGGCTTGCGCATCGGCGCCGTCGTGGCGCTGGGGGTATTTGTAGCGGTCGAGGTGGTGCTTGAAGTCGCCG
>JBFGZP010000486.1:0-2019 GCA_041586695.1 Thauera sp. | reverse complement strand
CGCGTGAAGCACGAGCTGCAGGTGCCGACCTACGTGTATCAGGTCAGCGGCGAGTACGCGATGCTCAAGGCGGCTGCAGCGAACGGCTGGCTGGACGAACAGGCCTGCGCGATGGAGGCCTTGCTCGCCTTCAAGCGTGCCGGCGCCGACGGCATCCTGACTTATTACGCGCTCGACGCCGCGCGCTGGCTCAAGGCCCGCGGCTGACGCCGGCTGCCGGCATCAGCCCATCCATCGGCCGGCGACCCGGCGCAGGTCGAGGATCGAGGCGATCTTGACGTCGACGTAGGCAGGTCTGCGCGGGCTCCGGCTCACCAGCACCGTGCGCATCCCCAGGCGGCGCGCGGTGCGCAGGTTCACCGCGGTGTCTTCCACCATGATGCAGCGTCGCGGGTTCAGCCGCCTTTCGATCAGGAGCCGGCGGTAGGCGCGGATGCCGGGCTTGGGCTGGAATCCGAGCGCCTCGATACCGAATACCGCATCGAACTCGCGGCGCACGCCCATGACCGCGAGCACCGCCTCGACGTAGTGTCGCGGCGCGTTGGAAAACACGATCTTCCTTCCCGGCAGCCGCCGCAGCATGCCGCGCAGCGCGCGCTCGAACACCATCACCTCGTGCAGGCGGTCGAAGCGGTGGGTGGCGGCGAGGAAGTGATGCGGGTCGGTGCCGTGGTGACGCATCATCCCGAGCAGCGTGGCGCCGTAGCGCAGCCAGTAGTGCCTGCGCAAGGCGTTGGCAGCGTCGAGCTCGAGCTGGAGATGATGCTCGAGGTAGGCCGTCATGCTGCGATTGAGGTGCGGGAAGATGTGCGGACTGGCGTCGTGCAGCGTGTTGTCGAGGTCGAACAGCCAGACGGGCGGACGAGGCATCCGGCGGAACTCCGGCTCAGCCCGGCCGCGCGGGCGTCGGGCGGCTCTGAAAGCGGATGATCGCGCGGCCGTCGTCGGTGGTGCGCGGGGCGGGCTTCCACGCATGGCCCTGGATCACCTCGAAGGTGGCTGGCAGCCGCCCGTCGGCGCGCAGCTTGTCGTAGGCGGCGCGGGCCGCGGCCCAGCCGCTGCGGCCGGTCAGGCCGCGCGGGCGCGTGGCGGCGGCATTGGTGCAGCCGGTGGCACGCAGGTCGGCGAGCAGGTCGTCGACGTCGGCGTAGGTGAGGGTGAGCATCTCCATGTCCATCACCGGGTCGGAAAACCCGGCCTTCACCAGCGCGTCGCCGATGTCGTGCATGTCTATGAAGCGGTGCACCCGCTCGCCGGCGCCGCTGGGCAGCGCGGCGCGCAGTTCGCGCAGGGTGTCCGGGCCGAGGGTGGAGAACATCAGCAGGCCGCCGACTTCCAGCGTGCGGTGGATTTCCTCGAAGGCGGGAAGCGGATCGTCGAGCGCAGTCAGCATCAGGTTCGACCACACCAGGCCGAGGCAGCCGCGCGCCAGCGGCAGCGCGCAGGCGTCGGCGGCGACGCGGGGGGCGGATTTGGTCGCGCCGCCGAAGATCCGCTGCAGCAGGCGCCTGCCACCGGCGTCCGCCGCGCCACGCTCGCCCGCGCGCGCGAGCATCGGCTGGGCGAAATCCGCCGCCAGCAGCGTGGCCTCGGGATAGCGCTCGCGCAGGCGCGCCAAATCCGGACCGGTACCGCAGCCGAGGTCGAGGATGCGGCCCGGGGCCAGGCGGATGTAGTCCAGACGCTCGTCCATGCGGCGGGAGATCTCACGCGCCAGCAGGTCTGCGCCGTCGGTCGTCGCCGCGGCCCGGGCGAAACGGCGGCGCAGCAGCGCCCGGTCGAGGCAGAAATCGCCGTCGGGCGTTGCGCCGCCGCTCATCGGTGCCGTGCGTGCATGGCGTTCAGATCGCGCGCAGCCCGAGGCGTTCGAACAACACGTCGTCGCGGTCGACGCCCGGGTTGCCGGTCGTGAGCAGGCGCTCGCCGTAGAACATCGAATTGGCGCCGGCCATGAAGCACAGTGCCTGCAATTCGTCGCTCATCTGCTGGCGGCCGGCCGACAGCCGCACATAGCTGGCG
>JBFGZP010000485.1:0-2024 GCA_041586695.1 Thauera sp. | reverse complement strand
CGGCGGCCGCTCCGGCGGCCGCCGACAGCCGGCCCGTCAGCTCGATCAGCTGCTGCAACAGAGTGTTCATCGGGCCGCCTCAAAGGTTGCGCGGCCGATCGAATTAGGTTTATCCCGCGCGGCACGCAAGCGGATTCGGAGTGGATGCGCATGCCGCGAGGGATAAACCTTGCTGGACTGAACCGTCGCCGGGACGGTGATACTGGGGCTTCGATGGTGGGCGCTTGCCTAGAGCATAGTTCGTGAAGACGGGATTGCCAGGCCGCTGATCCGGCGCAGCGAAAAGGATGTCGATCGCCGCCCCATCAAGCTGCCTGCTTGCGGACCTTCAAGCGCCGATCCGCTCGACGAGCGCGGGAATTCCGGACCACCGGGGCGAGTGGCGACTGAACCGCGGGCCTCGCGGTGTGCGTGGCGGTCATGGCGGTCTGTCCCGGCACCGCGTGGCAGGCGCCAGCGGGGCGACCGTGCGCCTGTTCCCGCCCGTGCAGTGCGAACAGCGGTGCGGATCGTGGCCACTCACGCGGGCGAGAAAGGCCTCGGCCGCTCCAATCACCGCAGGCCGCGGCTGGATTCCTGCATGCTGGCTGCTGTTTTCAGAAGTTGACTGCACCGAACGTCAGAAGCCGAATGCACTACGGACGAGGATGTCAACCCGGTGAAGTAACGATCGGCCGCAGACGTCAGGCAGCGGAAATTCGCCGCCGTCCGATTGCCGCCATCGAAACGACTGGTTCTCTTGAATTTCTGCCGCATGGCCTGCGTATGCATGTGGGCTGGCCGGCGGAGCCGGATCGTCATGAGCCGCCGGGTAGGCGGCCTGCGTTCCCTGTTCCACCGCCGAGAGAAAGATGTGCAAACCCAGGTTCTTGACAGTCGGGTTGTTCGGAAGGAACTGGCGCAGCCGCTTCGCCATCGAGAGCACCCATTGCCGAACCGGCTGGCGGCCGGCGAGCGTTTTCGTTCGCCAGACCATGCGCGCATCCGGCCGCGCCGCTGATGGCATGCGCGTGGCTGGCAACCAGGTTGCGGACGTCCGACGGGTTGTCTACAAAGGGGTCAAGGAACCGGCCGAAGGGGGAATGGCGAAGGGAATCCGTTCGTCCTCGCGACCGAGGGGCAGGGAGCGAGATTCGAGGAGCGCCGGTCATGTTCGACAGGGACCGTTTCATTGAGGACTGCGTCAAGATCGTCGGCGAGGGCGAAGGCGCGATCAGCGAGCTCGTCGCCGCGGCGGTAGCGGATGGAGCGAGCGTAATCGGCGAGCTCGGCGAACCGACCCATGCCGGCATCGACACGCTGTACCGCGCGCCGAACCTGACCATCATCAACTTCGTATGGGCCCCGTACATGAGCCTCATGCCTCACGACCACCACATGTTCTCAGTGGTGGGGATATACACGGGCCGCGAGGACAACGTGTTCTGGCGGCGTACCATGGGCGGCATCGAGGCGCACGGTGCGAAATCCCTGGGTGTGGGCGACATCACGACGCTCGGGCCCGATGCGATTCACTCCGTACTCAACCCGATTGACAAGATGACCTGCGCGATCCACGTCTATGGTGGCGATTTCTTCGCACCGCCCGAGCCGCGCAGCATGTGGGACCACGAGACGCTCGTCGAGCGGCCGTGGGACGTTGAGCGGGTCAAGGCGGTGTTTGCCGGCGCGGAGGCCCGCTTCCACGCTTGGCAGGGCGCCCGGGCGGTCGCGGCCGGACGGTAGCCGTTTCGTCCGGGCGTCGTCCGAGTGCCCGACGGAGCTTCCGCCGTACAGCGACGAATGAGCCCGATCACGGCGACAGCTTCGCTCCCCAACCTGCCGTTCAAGCGCCGACAGCTCTACCGGCGGTAAGGGTCGGGCGCGGCCGGAGCCCCGAAGAGGCGGGCCGACAGTTATCTGACCGCTCCGGACCTTGGTGGTGGGAATTCGCCTCTTCACGGCCTGGCGGGCCGCTTGAGTTTGCAAACGGCCAATGAGTCACCGCACTCGGCGGACGGTAGCCGACCACAAGCCGCCATCCG
>JBFGZP010000484.1:0-2033 GCA_041586695.1 Thauera sp. | reverse complement strand
TGGTGCGGGTCGCCAACACCGGCTGGAGCGGACTCATCGGCGCCGACGGCAGGCTCACCGCTTCCGCGCCAACAAACAGGCAGGCGATCGCGGCGTTCGAATTGCAGCCACGCTCCGGGCTCACGCCCTATGTGCGCTTTGGCGATGCGCTGCCGGTGGGCATCGCGCTCCTGGTGGCGGCTTCGACCCTCGTGCATCGGCGATTCGTCCACGATCGCGCGCAACTGCCGCGGGCAAACACATGAGCGCGACGTCTCTGCGCGACCGCATACCTCCGCATCATCCTGTCCGCGGGCAGGCCCTTGTGCTCGGCCTGTTCTTCGCCTTCGCCATCGCGGGCGTCATGTACTTCATGTTCAACAGCGGTCGCGCGGTCGACGAGAAGCTGCGCATCACCAACGCGGCCGACGCCATCGCCTACAGCGTGGCCTTGATGGAAGGCCGGGCCCTCAACTACGACGCCTACGTCAATCGCGCCATCGTCGCGAACCAGGTTGCCATCGCCCAGGCCGTCAGCCTTGTTTCCTGGCTTCATTACTACGAGGGCGGCGTCGAAAACGCCGACCGGCTCGCCTCCGTGGCAGCGACTTGGCTGTTCGACCCCGCCGCCTACCCGCGACTGGCGCAGCTGCTCGGCGTCCTGGGCGGCACCGCCTATGTGGACCACTGGAGCGGCGGCTCGCTGCGCGAGATCGTCTCCGCAATGGATATCAGTCTGGGCGCGATCGTTTCGGCGCACGACAGCGCATCGCAGGCGCTGAGCGCTTCGCAGGCGATCCTTCATGCAGGCGTCGCCACCGGCAGCGCGCAGCAGGCACTCGCCAGCGAACTTGCCCGCAGGATCGACCCCGCGATGTCGGCCGAACTCGTTGGCGCCAGTCACGGTTTCGGGACCTTCACCCGGGCCTACGCCCGTTCGGGCGGGGACGGAGAGGGGGACGGAGACGAGCGCGGCCGCCTCGCCGACGTAGTCATGCGCTCGGCAGACCGCTTCACGCGCGAGCGCGCCTGGTCGCTGCACGGACCGGATGTGCCATTCATCCAGCGCAATGCCGAACTCAAGCGCCGCGGCGGGACGGAGCTCATCGATTACGACGAGTGGCGGGCGATGGACACGCTGGAGCATGAAGGTCAGCGTCTGCGCAAGGGCCGCTGGCGCTGGACGCGCACGTCTCTGGCGTGGGGTGCAGCGTCTGCCAGGGGTGAAGACGCCGGCGGCGGCCGGGGAGATCACGGAGGCAGCTACCGCGACAACAGCCAAACGTCGACACTTTACGCCGAGCCGGCGATGACCGACCTGGCCAGCGTCGGCTCGCGTTTCAGCGGCCTGCCGACGTCGCGCGAACTTGCAGATCTCGGTCGAGACGCGCGCTACACCACCGGCGTCACCGTGCGCCTGTCGAAACCGCGCCATGCCATGCGTCTGTCAGGTGGCAACTCCAACGTGGAGCCGCGCGGGCGGCTGCGACAGTTCGATTCAACTCCGCCGGGCGACGAAATGGCCGCATTGGCGCGCGCCGAGGTGTTCTTCGACCGCAGCACTCCACGCGGCGACGGCAAGCGCGAGTACCCGAGTCTCTATAGCCCCTATTGGCAGGTCCGCCTGACCAATCCCACCGCCAGCGATCGCGCCTGGGCCGCAGCGCGCCAGGGCGGCGTGGCCTTGCCATGAGGATCAGGCACGGATGAAAAGACGCGCTGCTCCCCGCGCTGCACCCTTTTCCCGCGCGGCGTCGATCGAGCCTCGGCGCCAGGCATGCAGGACTGCCTTGGCCAACCGGCCACGGCAAGCGGGCCAGTCGAGCGTTGAGCTTGCGATCGTCGCCGCGGTACTCGTGCCGCTGCTGATCACCGTCCCCCTGCTTGGAAAATACCTCGATCTTGCGCAGACCACGGAGGTCGCCGCCCGCTATGTGGTGTTCGAGGGCACGATCGCCGAAAGCGCTGCGGCGCGAAAGAGCGACGCCACCCTGGCCGTCGAAGTCCGCCGGCGATTCTTCAGCCGTTCCGATTCGCCGATCAAGACCGGCGAC
>JBFGZP010000483.1:0-2054 GCA_041586695.1 Thauera sp. | reverse complement strand
GCATCGAGCTTCTGCATCATCAGCTTCTTGGCGCGGATGAAGCTGGCGTCCTTGCCGGTGAGTCCGACGGCCTTGCCACCGTGCTGGTTGATGAGATTGACGATCTCCTTGTTCACCTGGCCGCCGAGTACCATCTCGACCACTTCCATGGTTTCGGCGTCGGTCACACGCATGCCCTGGATGAACTCGCCCTTCTTGCCGACGCGCGCGAGCAGGCTCTCGATCTGCGGGCCGCCGCCGTGGACCACGACCGGATTGAGGCCGACGAGCTTGAGCAGCACCACGTCACGCGCGAAGCAGTCCTTCAGGTGCGGGTCGGTCATGGCGTTGCCGCCGTACTTGATGACGATCGTCTTGTCGAAGAAGCGCTTGATGTAGGGCAGGGCCTCGGCGAGGATCTCGGCCTTGCGGGCAGGGGTGACGGCTTGCTGGGTGGTCGGTTCGGTCATGAGGCAAATCCTTTGACGAGCGGAGATCGATATTCGGCCGGACTCGGACTAGTTGAAGCCCGGCGACGATTGCTCGATTTTAATGCCCGACGGGTCGCAGTGGCCGAATATAACAAGGCCCGCTCGGATCCCGGGGGATCGGCGGGCCTTCTCGGCGATGCCGGAACTCAGTCGATCGTCAGTCGCTTCGCCTGCGCCTCGGCCTTCTTCGGTAGCGACAGTTCCAGGACGCCGTCGTTGAACTTGGCGACCGCCTTGGCCTCGTCGACGTCCTGGCCGAGCTGGAAGCTGCGCGAGACCTTGCCGAAGTAGCGCTCGGTGCGAAGCACGCGCTCACCTTCCTTGACCTCTTTCTCCTGCTTGCGCTCGGCGCTGATCGACACCACCGGGCCGTCGATATGGACGTGGATGTCTTCCTTCTTCATGCCCGGCAGTTCTGCGTGCACTTCGTAGCCGCCGGGGTTCTCCTTGACGTCGACGCGCATCTGCGGGGCGTCGGTGGCGATGCTGCTGCCAGCGCCGAAATCGACGGGACGGACGAAGAAGCCGCGGAAGAAGTCTTCCAACGGATCGGCACGACGGGTGAGGTTACTGCTCATGTCCTGATCTCCTTTACTCGAAGCGTGCCGGGGAATCCGGCCTCAACTCGAATATTGGTCCGATCGGGGGCAATTCAAGACCCGCGCGCCGCCGCAGTGCGCTCATCGAGGGGTGGCGGGCGGCAGGGGCGGGGAGGCGCTGTCGGCGTCCGCGTCCTCGCGGACTTCGACGCGGAAGACGACGCCCTCGCCGGCCCAGAAGGTCGCGGCCTCGTCGAGGATGTCGAGCGCGGTGGCGAGCGCGTCGGGCTCCGCGGCGCGCAGGGCGCGGCTTCCGGACAAGGTGATCGAATACGCGCCGGCGGGCAGCCACGACAGGTCGGCGAGGCAATCGGCGAGCGCGTCCCAGTTGTGGCCGAACCAGGCGGGAAATTCCATGGCGGCGGCGATGCGGGCGAGCAATCCTGCCTTGTCGGTGCAGCCGGCGAGGTCGATGACGATGCGGGCGATGCCGTCCGAAGGCGAGGGCGCGGGGGCTTGCGGCGGGGTGGTCATGGCTGCGGGTCGATGCGGCGGAAGCTGCGGTAGTGGTCGGCGGTGTAGTAGAACACCTCGGGTGGGTTGCCGCCGCTGACGATGCGGCGGGCGCCGCGGTCGCGTGCGCCGGGGGTGGGCACGGTGTACTCGCGGTAGTAGCCGCGGGCGCGTTCGGGCAGCAGGCGCTCGCGGTTCTGGAACACGCTGCCGTCCTTGCGGTAGGGGAAGGGGCCGCCGCGCTGGATTTGGGCGAGGGTCTCGACCGCCTCCGGCGGCAGGCCGGCGAGCGTGTCGCCACGACCGTCGGAGCCGGCCGGGCCGCAGCCCGTGGCCAGCCCGAGCAGGCCGGCGACAAGGACCAGGCGGCAAAGAAGGTGGCGAAACATCGGTACGGGGGGCGCGGCTATGCGGTCGGGCCCTGCTTGGGCAGCACGCGCTCCGGGCGGATGCCGTAGCGCTGGATCAGGCCGTGCATGAACTCGGTGATCGCCGACAGGCGCGGGTTGGCCGGCGAGAGCTTGCGCGCCCG
>JBFGZP010000482.1:0-2077 GCA_041586695.1 Thauera sp. | reverse complement strand
CCGCCGGCGCCGGCGCCAACCTCGCGCTGGCCTGCGACCTCGTGTTCGCCGCGCGCTCGGCCAGCTTCATCCAGGCCTTCTGCAAGCTCGGGCTGATCCCCGACACCGGCGGCACCTGGATCCTGCCGCGACTGCTCGGGCCCGCCCGCGCCATGGGCCTCGCACTGCTCGGCGACAAGGTTTCGGCCGAGCAGGCGGAAGCCTGGGGCATGATCTGGAAGTGCGTCGATGACGAGGCCTTGATGCCCACGGTGCAGGAGCTCGCGGCGCAGCTGGCCAGCGGCCCGACCTTCGGTTTTGCCCAGACCAAGAAGGCGATCTGGAGCAGTTCGACGCGCGACTTCGACGCCCAGCTCGACGTCGAGCGTGACATGATGCGGGCCTGTGGCCAGTCGAACGACTACCGCGAGGGCGTCGCCGCCTTCATGGAAAAGCGCGCGCCGCAGTTCGAGGGCAGGTGATCGTGGCCGCTCTCGACTGCAACACCAAGGTCCTGGTGATAGGCGCCGGCGCCATGGGCGCCGGTATCGCCCACGTCGCCGCCGTCGCCGGCCACCCGGTCTATCTGTACGACACCCGTGCGGAGGCGATCGACAAGGGGCTCGCCGGCATCGCCCGGGATCTGGCCTTCCTGGTCTCGAAGGGCAAGCTCGACGAGGCCCGACGCGATGCGGCGCTGGCGCGGCTGACGCCGGTGACCGAGCTCGCCGCGGCAAAGGACGCCGGCCTCGCGATCGAGGCCATCGTCGAGAACCTCGACATCAAGCAGAAGCTCTTTCTGCAACTCGAGAGCCTGCTCGGCACCGACGCGATCCTCGCCTCCAACACCTCGTCGCTGTCGATCACGGCGATGGCTGCGCCGCTCGCCCGGCCCGAGCGCCTGGCCGGCCTGCACTTCTTCAACCCGGCGCCTCGCATGAAGCTGGTGGAGATCGTCTCCGGCCTCGCCACCGGGCGCGCGATCGCCGAAACCCTGTACGACACCGCGACGGCATGGGGCAAGGTCGCGGTGCATGCGACCTCCACCCCCGGCTTCATCGTCAATCGCGTCGCCCGCCCGTTCTACGCCGAAGCGTTGCGCGTGCTAAACGAGAAGGCGGCTGCGCCGGCCACGCTGGACGCGGCAATGCGCGAGGCCTGCGGCTTCCCGATGGGGCCGTTCGAGCTGATGGACCTGATCGGCCACGACGTGAACTTCGCCGTCACCCGCTCGGTGTTCGAGGCCTACTTTGGCGACAAGCGCTTCAGCCCCAGCCTGATCCAGCAGGAACTGGTGCTCGCCGGGCGCCTCGGACGCAAGAGCGGGCGCGGTTTCTACGACTACGCGCCCGGCGCGGCCAAGCCCGAGGCGCAGACCGAATTGCCCCGTGCCGCCGAGGCGCGGGTGACCGTGGCCGGCCCGCTCGGTGTCGCCGAGCCGCTGGCCGAACGCCTGGCCGCGGCGGGTGTCGCGCTCGAACGCACGGCCGGCGGCGGCTGGCTCGAGATCGGCGGTGCGCGCCTGGCGCTGTCGGATGGCCGCAGCGCCACCAGCCGCGCGGCCGAGGAAGACATCGCCAACCTGGTGCTGTTCGACCTTTGCCTCGACTACGCGACGACGCCGCGCATCGTGCTCGCGCCGGCAGACCAGTGCGCGGCGGTGGCGTGGGAGGCGGTCGTCGGCACGTTGCAGCGCGCCGGCCTGGCGGTGACGCGCATCGACGACATCGCCGGCCTGATCGGCCTGCGCACCGTGGCGATGCTGGCCAACGAGGGTGCCGACGCGGTGCTGCAGGGTATCGGCACGGCGGCCGACATCGACACCTCGATGCGTTACGGCACCAACTACCCCAGGGGACCGCTGGCCTGGGCCGATGCCCTCGGCGTGGGCTTCGTCGCCCGCGTGCTGGCGAACCTGCGCGAACACTACGGCGAGGAGCGCTACCGCGTGTCGCCACTGATCCAGAGAAAGCACCACAACGGAGCGGGTTTCCATGAGTGAAGCACAGTACCGCGACCTCGCGTCCGGCCTCGATCCGCAGACCCTGGCCGAGCGCGTGCGCGACGGCATGTTCGCCAACGACCAGGCCTCGAAGGG
>JBFGZP010000481.1:0-2083 GCA_041586695.1 Thauera sp. | reverse complement strand
GGAACTCGCCGGCCGCCGATTGGTGAGCGAGTGCGAGTCGGACCGGATCGTCGAGGCCGGCGGCGGCGAGCCCTGGCACGACTTCGTGCGCTGGACGCTGGCGCAGGGCTGGCCGGGGCTGGAGAACCTGTCGCTGATCCCGGGCACGGTCGGTGCGGCGCCGATCCAGAACATCGGCGCATATGGCCTCGAACTGGCCGAGCGCTTCGACTCGCTCGACGCGGTGGCGCTGGCGAGCGGCGAGCGGCGCGTCTTTCGCGGCGAGGACTGTGCCTTCGGCTATCGCGACAGCGTGTTCAAGCGCGCGCCGGGGCGCTGGCTGATCACTGCGGTGCGCTTCCGCCTGCCCAGGCGCTGGCAGCCGGTGACCCGCTATATCGACGTGGCACGCGAACTGGAGGCACTCGGCACGGCGGCACCGACCGCGGTCGACGTTTCCGACGCCATCATCGCCATCCGGCGTCGCAAGCTGCCCGATCCTGCCGAGATCGGCAACGCCGGCAGCTTCTTCAAGAATCCCGTCGTCGATGTCGCCACCCACGCCCGCCTGGCGGCGGAGCACCCGACCCTGCCGAGCTACCCGCAGGCCGATGGCAGCGTGAAGCTCGCCGCCGGCTGGCTCATCGAGCGGGCCGGCTGGAAGGGGCGGAACCTCGGGCCGGTGGGCTGCTTCGAGCGCCAGGCGCTCGTGCTGGTGAACCGCGGCGGCGCCACCGGCGAGGACGTGCGACGGATCGCGCAAGCGATCCAGCGCGACGTCGAGGCTCACTTCGGCGTCACGCTGGAGCCGGAACCGGTATTCGTCTGACGGCGCTGGCCTCCGCTGCGGGGAGATGCACCGCGGCGGTGCATCTCCCCGCAGCGGTGCATCATGCTTGGGCGCCAACGTGGTGCGCGGACCGTGCGCTCCGCGCCATTCCGGGCCTGCGGGCATGGCGCAGGCCCCTGGCGCAAAAGTCCTCGAGTCAATGATCTGCTGGCGATGAGGCAAGGCGGATCTCGCCTACGTGGGTCCTGGCACACCCCTTGCTGTGGATGCGCATCAACGTCTTCTCGTTGTGCTTCTTCCAAACAAGGGGTGTGCCCATGAATCGTCGCAACTTCGTCAAAGCCCTTGCGCTTTCCGCCTCCATTGCCGCCATCGGCCTGCCCGCAGGCGCGCAGGCCGCCGATACGATCAAGGTTGGCATCCTGCATTCGCTGTCGGGCACGATGGCGATCTCCGAAACCGCGCTGAAGAACGTCGCGTTGATGACGATCGAGGAAATCAACGCCGCCGGCGGCGTGATGGGCAAGAAGCTCGAACCGGTCGTGGTCGACCCGGCCTCCAACTGGCCGCTGTTCGCCGAAAAAGCCCGCCAACTGGTTGGTCAGGACAAGGTGGCCGCGGTGTTCGGCTGCTGGACCTCGGTGTCGCGCAAGTCGGTGAACCCGGTGTTCAAGGAGCTCAACGGCTTGCTGTTCTACCCGGTGCAGTACGAGGGCGAGGAACTGGAGAAGAACGTCTTCTACACCGGCGCCGCGCCCAACCAGCAGGCGATCCCCGCGGTGGAATACCTGATGAGCGACGAAGGCGGCGGAGCCAAGCGCTTCGTGCTGCTCGGCACCGACTATGTGTACCCGCGCACCACCAACAAGATCCTGCGCGCCTTCCTCAAGAGCAAGGGCGTGAGTGATGCCGACATCATGGAAGATTACACGCCGTTCGGGCACTCGGACTACCAGACGATCATCGCCAAGATCAAGCAGTTCGCCGCCGAAGGCAAGAAGACCGCGGTGGTGTCGACCATCAACGGCGACTCCAACGTACCGTTCTACAAGGAACTTGGAAACGCCGGCCTGAAGGCCACCGACGTGCCGGTGGTCGCGTTCTCGGTCGGCGAGGAAGAGCTGCGCGGGGTCGACACCAAGCCGCTGGTCGGCCACCTCGCAGCGTGGAACTACTTCATGACCGTGAAGAACCCGCAGAACGAGAGCTTCGTGCAGAAATACCGCGACTGGGCGAAGAAGAACGGCGTGCCCAACGCGGACACGGTCGTCACCAACGACCCGATGGAAGCCACCTACGTTGGCATCTACATGT
>JBFGZP010000480.1:0-2090 GCA_041586695.1 Thauera sp. | reverse complement strand
GCACCCACCAGCCGGACTGGGCCCGATCGACCCAGCGCTGGGCGAAGGTGCTACGCACGTCGGCCTCCCATTCCGGATGACCGTTGGCACGGGCGATCTCGCGAGAAAGGGCGAGACGATCGGCGTTCTCGGCCGCGATCAGGCGGTTCACCTGGCCGCGCTGCGCCAGCGGCACGCTCGAGGCATCCCGCAGTGCGACCGTGCCATCGTTCGCCTGCCCGACCGCCCCCGCCGCATAGAGCGGCTCGAGCCGGGCGTGGCGCTGTTGCATCGAAGCCTTGAGGGCAGCAATTGCCGGTGAATCGACCTCGAGGTTGCCCTGCGCGAACGCGAGGCAGGACAGGGTCATGAGCACCGTGGCGATCCATCGGTTCGGTTTCATTGGGTGGCTCCTTCCTTCCTGGGTGCAGTCGGCGCCGACGCCTCGCCCTCGCGCAATTGCCAGACCTCGTCGATGATGCGATCGGCTGCCTTCTCGGCCGCCGCTGCGGGAAAGTAGATGTTGATCGTTACGCAGGCCGACAGGGCCAGCAGCAGGACGGCGGCAAGTGACTTGTGCACGAGCGGGGGCATGGCGTTCTCCGGTATGGGGCTGCAGCCACTGCAGCGGCGCTAGCGCGTCACCGGCGCCACGTTGCCCTCGATTACCCGCTGCAGCCGGCCGACCAGTTCCTTCCAGTCGACGCGACGATTGTAGCCGATGACATCCAGGGCCGGCAGGCCGCCGCCCTTGACGATGACAAAGCTGCCGTCGGCGCGATCGGCGCCCTCGATCCCACTCATCACGCATACATCCTTGGCGAGCACGCAGCGCAGGCCGATTTCGCTGTAGCCGAAGGTATCGAACAGGCCGAGCAGGCCGCGCTGCAAGGCCGCCACCGCGCCCGCACCGCCGAGCGCACTGATGTTCTGCACCGCGCGCTGACTGATGCGTTTACGGTAACGGCCGGGGCTGCTGCCGATGCGGGCGTCGAAACGCACCGGCCGCCAGCGCACGAGTTCGAGTCCGTGGACATCGGCGTCGACGAAGCCGGTGATGCTGCCGAAGCTGAAAGTGTCGGTGAGCTGGGCCAGGTCGATATGGCGCAACTCGAGCTCGGCCGAAAGGTGCGATGCGACGCCGAACGGCTCGAGCAGGCGCAGGCCGGTGGCCCGCAGGTAGCCGTCGAACACCGAGGTCACCAGCGCGCCGTCGAGCGCGATCTCTCCGGGCGCGACCCGCAGGCCTGGGATCGACGCCGACAACACGCCCGCCATGATCGGCAGGCCGAGCGCATCGGTGAGCAGCGGCATCGAAATCGGCTCGACGGTGGCGCTGCCGCGTCCGGTCCAGCCGCCCCCCCCTCGCCTGAGCATGAGGTCGTCGACCACGATCGCGCCATCGAGAACGGGTATGCGGCTACGCGCGAGGTCGATCGTATCGCGCTCGACCCGCGCCTCGAGCGCAAACGCGCCGAGCGAGAGCTTTTCCCAGCGGCCACCATCGACTCGCAGCGAAGCCGTCACGGAACCATCGAGACGCCATGGCAGATGTCCGCTGACCGGGCCGAGTGAGAGCTGCGCGCCACCCCCACCGGCACGCGCAAGGCTGAAACCGGCTTCGTCGAAGACGGCATCGAGCGCGGTGAGCGCCCCCTGTTCGAAGCGAAGCCCGGCACTCATGCTGCCGGCAAAACGCAGGCGCTCGGCGCTGGCCGGCGCGAGCAGCGGGGCGATGAACTGCGGGCCGATCACTGCAAGATCGGCGGTCGACAGGGCCATCGCCGCATCGGTCAGCCTGAGCGTGTCCAGATCGATGCTCGCCGTGGCTGCGAGTTGGCCAACACCGTCGAGTTCGATTGCCGCTTCGCGGACGACGAGCCTTTCCTGCTCGAGCGAACCGGAGGCCCTCAGGAGCGGCCCGGCCTCGACATAGAAAGGGTGCCAATAGGCGGCGCCAGCCGTCCACGAGACCGCGCCGGACCAGTCCCAGCCCCGACGACCTTGCGTGGCATCGATCGAGATGTCGAGCGCCAGCTTCTCCGCGGCCTGCCTTCCGTCGGCGGAGGCGAAGCCGCCATCGGCCAGTGCGCCGCTGAGCCGCAATCGCG
>JBFGZP010000479.1:0-2102 GCA_041586695.1 Thauera sp. | reverse complement strand
GGGCTTGCGCTCGACACCTACGCGCATTTCACCTCGCCGATTCGCCGTTATCCCGACCTGCTGGTGCACCGTGCGATCCGCCACATCGTGCGCGGCAGCAAGCCCGGCAAGTACGCGTACAGCGGGCGCGACATGGAGCGCCTCGGCGCGATCACGTCGGCCCACGAAAAACGCGCCGAGGACGCCACGCGCGACGTCGAGGCCTGGCTGAAGTGCCAGTACATGGAGCAACACCTCGGCGACGATTTCGACGGCGTGGTCACCGGTGTGACGCATTTCGGCGTTTTCGTGCAGATTACCGACCTGCTGGTCGACGGCCTGGTGCACGTGACGAGCCTCGACAACGACTACTACCACTACGACGCGGGCTCGCAGCAGCTGGTCGGTGAGCGCACCGGGCAGAGATACAAACTCGGCGAGGCGATGCGCGTCAGGGTTGAGCGTGTCGACATGGAAACCCGGCGCATCGATTTCCGCCCGCTCGAGAATCGCCGCCGATGAGCAAGGCGCGTTACGTGACCGGGCTGCGCGCCGTGGAGCAGCTGCTCACCGGCGGCACCGCGAGTGTCCGGCAGCTCTATGCCGAGTACCGGAGCGCGAACCCGCGGGTGAAGGCCGTCGTCGAGGCGGCACGGGCGGCCGGCATCGAGGTGCAGGCCGCGAACCGGGCCCGGCTCACGCAAATGAGCGGGGAGTCACGCCACCAGGGCGTCGTGGCGGAAGTCCGGCGCGACACCGTGCTTGACGAGGCGGCGCTGCGCACGCTGGTCGAGGCGCGTCTGCAGCACGGCAGTCCTTTACTGCTGCTGGTGCTCGACGGCGTTAAGGACCCGCACAACCTGGGTGCCTGCATGCGCTCGGCCGATGCGGCGGGCGCCGACGCCGTCATCGCTCCGCGCCACGGCGCGGCTGGCCTCTCCCCGACGGTGAGCAAGGTGGCGGCCGGCGCCGCGGAGCACCTGCCGTTCGCGCAGGTCGCCAACCTGGGCCGCGTGCTCGGCTGGCTTCGGGACTACGGTGTGCGCTGCATCGGTACCAGCGACGGGGCCGAGCAGAGCCTCTTCCAGGCCGATCTCAAGGGCCCCGTGGCGCTGGTGATGGGCCAGGAGCACACCGGGCTCGGCAAACGCCTCGCCGAGCGCTGCGACCAGCTCGTGAGCCTGCCGATGCGCGGCGTCGTCGAGAGCCTCAACGTGTCGGTGGCCACCGGCATCTGCCTGTACGAGATCCTGCGCCAGCGGAACGCGTAGCGCCGTCGCAGGGCCTTTGGATTCAGCGGTTTGCCGCTTGCGTCCGCGCCCCTCAGTGGTTAGGATGCGCGTCCCTGTCCGAACGGGCGGGTGATGAGCCTCTTGCCACACCGGGATGCCGGGTGGCTGTAACGCCGGGGCTGCCGGGCATCGAGCCGGGCTGTATTCCGGGGTTTCAACCAGAAGGGATGACAATGAGACATTACGAGATCGTGTTCCTGGTCCATCCGGACCAGAGTGAACAGGTGCCGGCCATGGTGGAACGCTACCACGGCATGGTGACCGACGCCGGTGGCCAGGTGCACCGCAGCGAGGATTGGGGCCGCCGCCAGCTGGCGCACCCGATCAACAAGATCCACAAGGCGCATTACGCACTGATGAACGTCGAGTGCGGCTTCGACGTGATCGAAGAAATCAAGAGCGCTTTCAAGTTCAACGACGCCGTGCTGCGCAACCTCATCATTGTTCGTGACGAGGCCATCACGGAGGCGTCGCCGATGGCCGTTGCCGTGGCCGAGGAAAAAGCGCGCGAGAAAGAGGCGCAGGCGCGCCGTGACGCCAAAGCCGCTGCCGAGGCAGCGATGCGCAAAGACGCGGACGACGAGGCCGACGCAGCCGAGCCGCAGGCGGAAGCGAAGCAGAGCGCCGATGAAAAACCCGCGGAAGAGACGGCCGGGGAGAAGACCGCGGCAGCCGATGACGCCAAGCCTGCCGAAGCGGCCGACGAGGCCGCCGCCAAGAGCGCCTGAGGAGACAGCCGATGAGCCGATATTCACGCAGACGGAAGTACTGCCGCTTTACCGCCGAGGGCATCAAGGAGATCGACTACAAGGATCTCAACCTGCTCAAGGC
>JBFGZP010000478.1:0-2113 GCA_041586695.1 Thauera sp. | reverse complement strand
CTGGTCGGGATGTTCAACCGCAGTTGGCCGTACACGCTTTTCGCCGCGGGCCTGCTCGGCCTGTCGATCTTCACCGAGCGGCCGTTCTGCAAGTATCTGTGCCCGCTCGGCGCCGCGCTGGCGATGCCGACGACCTTCCGCTGGTTCGGCCTCAAGCGCAAGCAGGAATGCGACACTTGCAAGGCGTGTGCGGTGGGCTGCGGGTCGAACGCGATCGATGCCGATGGCCGCATCGACCAGCGCGAATGCATGCTCTGCCTCGACTGCATGGTGATGTACACCGACGAGCACGCCTGCCCGCCGCTGGTGAAGGAGCGCAAGCGCCGTACCAAGGCCGGCCTGGTGCTGACGCCGATCGGCGCCGACGGCTACTACATCCCGATCAAACCGGTGCCTTTGAAGGCACCGAACGCCTGACGAGCGAAGGAGCGAATCATGGTCGATCCACGCATGGTCACCGAGCCGGTAGACCCGCCTTACGCCGGGGCCAGCGGCATGCTGCGCCGCCTGGTTGCCGAGGTGTGGGACCACCTGTGGCCCTGGAGCCGCAGCGGCTTCCAGCGTCAGCGCGCATTGCAGGCCGCCGGCCTGGCACTGGCGGTAGCCGCGAGCGTGGCCTGGGTACTGGCGGCGATGGGGCGGCTCGATGCCGGTGCCATCATCGGCTGGTGGTTCGGCTGGAGCGTGTTCGAGATCCTGGTGCGGCTCGGCGCCAAGCCCTATGTCAAGGAAGGACCGTGGTGGGGCAAGCGCTACCGGCGCGCCAGCGTGATGGACATGATCTGCTACGTCGGCTTCAAGAACCTGCTGGTGGGCGCCTTGCTGTTCATCGGCCTGAAATCGACCGGCCTGCTGCTCGTTTGACCGCATCGCACACCGGCGTCATGCGCACGCTCCGCCTTCCCGCCCTGCACCCCGGCCGTCTTGCCGGCCTGCGCGCCCTGCTGCTCGCGGCGCTGGTCGGCACCGCAGCGCTGGCTTGTGCGACCGCGGACGCGGCCACCCTGCATGTGAAGGCAGGAGAGTCCATCCAGGCCGCGATCGACCGCGCGGCGCCGGGTGACACGGTCGATGTCGAGCGTGCGCGCTACGTCGAGAACCTGCGCATCGGCAAGGCGCTGACGCTGCGCGGGCTGGACCGGCCGACGGTGTCGGGCGGACACAGCGGTGACACCATCCGCATCACTGCCGAGGACGTCACCATCGAGGGTCTGATCGTGGCCGACTCGGGCGACAGCCTGCGCGACCAGAACGCCGGGATCTATATCACGCCGGGCTCGCACCGTGCGACGGTAAGAAATTGCGACCTCAGCTACAACCTGTTCGGACTGTGGATCGAGCAGGCCAACGACGTCCTGATACAGAACAACCTCATCACCGGCAAGCGCGACTACCAGTCCTCGCAGCGCGGCAACGGCATCCAGCTCTACAACACCCGTCGCGCGAAGATCATCGGCAACAACATCGGCTTCGTGCGCGACGCGCTCTACGTGGATGTGTCGCACGACGCGCTGTTCCGCGACAACAAGCTGCACCACAGCCGCTACGGCACGCATTACATGAATGCCTACGACAATGTCTGGGAGGGCAACGACACCTGGATGAACCGCGGTGGGCTGGCGCTGATGGAGGTACGCCGCATCACCGTGCGCAACAACCGCGCGTGGGCAAACTCGGACCACGGCATCATGCTGCGCACGATCCAGGATTCGGTGGTGGAGAACAACATCGTCGCCGGCAACCAGCGCGGCTTCTTCATCTACGATGCCGAGTACAACACCCTGCGCGGCAATGCGGTGATCGACAACGTCGTCGGCGTGCACCTGTGGGCCGGATCGAAGAACAACGAGATCGAGGGCAACGACTTCATCTCCAATCGCGAGCAGGTGCGCTATGTGGGGGCGCGCGACATGCCCTGGGGTACGAAGGACGGCAACTACTGGAGCAACTACCTCGGCTGGGATCGCAATGGCGACAACGTGGGCGACGTCCAGTACGAGGCCAACGACCTGGTCGATCGCCTGTCGTGGCGCCATCCGATGATGAAGCTGCTGCTCGCCAGCCCGGCGGTGCAGACGCTGCGCCTGGTAGGGCAGCAGTTCCCGCTGCTGCG
>JBFGZP010000477.1:0-2115 GCA_041586695.1 Thauera sp. | reverse complement strand
TTCAGCCCGCAGTGCTTCGCCTCCTGGCGGATGATGCGCACGCCCAGGGCGTGGAAGGTGCACACGGTGAGCCCGCCCGGCACCCGCCCGCCCATGATGTGGGCGACGCGCTCCTGCATCTCCCTGGCCGCCTTGTTGGTGAAGGTGATGGCGGCAATGTTGGCGGGGCTGATGCCGCACTCGTCGATCAGGTGGGCGATCTTGTGCGTGATGACCCGCGTCTTGCCGCTGCCGGCACCCGCCAGCACCAGGCAGGGACTGTCGAGATAGCGGATCGCCTCGCGCTGGGGAGGATTCAGGAGAGCGGACATTGGCGCAGGAGCTGCTGGCAGAAAAGAAATGCCGCCCGGACAGGCGGCATGTGGAACCAGTGTACCCGATCGGGCCGGAGCCCGCCTCAGAGGGCGCCGAACACCTTCTTCGCCAGCGTGCCGGCGGCGCCGAGCGGATTCTGGCGGATCGCGCGCTCTTCCTCGGCGATCATCTGGTAGAGGCCGTCGAGCGCCTTGCGCGTCACATAGTTCTCGACGTTCGCGTCGTCGCCGCTGACGAGGCCGACGCCGGCAGCCTTTCCGGCGAGCTCGTTGTACTGGCTGGAGACGGCCAGGCGATCGGTGCTCTTCTTCACCACCGGCAGGAAGCGCTCAACCAGCTGCGCCTCGGTCTTGTCGCGGAAATAGCGTGTCACCGAATCGTCGCCGCCGGTGAGGATGTCCTTGGCGTCGGCGACGCTCATCTGCTGGACCGCGTTCATCAGCAGCGTCCTGGCCTCGGGCACCGCGGCTTCGGCGGCGCGATTCATCGTCGTGACGAGCTGGTCGAGCTCGTCGCCGCGGCCGGCCATGCGCAGCAGCGGTGCGGTCGTCTCGAGCACGCCGGGCAGCGGGATCTTCACCTTCGGGTTGTTGAGGAAGCCGCCGTCGCGGCCAAGCAGCTCAACCGCCCGGCCGGCACCCTGGGTCAGCGCCTCCTTCAGCCCACCGGTGGCCTCGCTGTTGCTCAGGCCGGCCAGCCCGGCTGCCCAGGCCGGCGCGCAGATGGCAAGTATCGCGAAAGCTCTCAGAATCGAACCCATGGCACCCTCCTCTCGTTGGTCAATGCGGTGTTGCGGGTCCGCCGGCGAGCGGGCCGGCGCCCTGGCGACGGACCGGGCCCAGTTGCGGAGCCCGACCCGGCATGCCAGTCGGCTCTCAGACCACGCCGGCGCCGTGCGCCTGCTGATCGGCCCAGTAGCTGGAGCGCACCATCGGGCCGCAGGCGGCGTTGCGGAAGCCCATTTTCAGCGCTTCGGTCTCGAACATCTTGAAGGTGTCGGGATGCACGTAGCGCAACACCGGCAGGTGGCCCTCGGACGGCTGCAGGTACTGCCCGACGGTGAGCATGTCGACATCATGGGCACGGAGGTCGCGCAGCACTTCGAGGATCTCGTCGTCGGTCTCGCCGAGGCCGACCATCAGGCCCGACTTGGTCAGCACATCCGGATGGCGGGCCTTGAACTTCTTCAGCAGCTCGAGCGAATAGGCGTAGTCGGAACCGGGGCGGGCCTGCTTGTACAGGCGCGGCACGGTCTCGAGGTTGTGGTTCATGACGTCGGGGGGAGCGTGGTCGAAGATGTCGAGCGCGATGTCCATGCGACCGCGGAAGTCCGGCACCAGCACCTCGATGGTGGTCGCGGGCGAGGCGGCGCGGGTCTCGCGGATGCATTCGACGAAGTGCTGGGCACCGCCGTCGCGCAGGTCGTCGCGATCGACCGAGGTGATCACGACGTAGTTCAGGCGCATCGCCGCGATCGTCTTCGCCAGGTCGGTCGGCTCGTTGGCGTTGAGCGGCTCGGGGCGGCCGTGGCCGACGTCGCAGAACGGGCAGCGGCGGGTACAGATGTCGCCCATGATCATGAAGGTGGCCGTGCCCTTGCCGAAGCATTCGTGGATGTTCGGGCAGGAGGCCTCCTCGCACACGGTGTGCAGCTTGTGCTCGCGCAGCGTCGCCTTGATCTCGTTGAAGCGCTCGACCTCCTCGCCGGTACCGAGCCGGATGCGGATCCAGTCCGGCTTCTTCAGGCGCTCGGCCGGGACGATCTTGATCGGGATGCGGGCGGTCTTGGCCGCGCCACGC
>JBFGZP010000476.1:0-2124 GCA_041586695.1 Thauera sp. | reverse complement strand
TGCGGAAAACTCCTGCTCGCCGCGAAGAAGCTTGAGGACCTTGATCACGCCGTTGGCGAGCCGCGCCTCCTTCAGCGTCCGCCCCGCCAGACGGGAGCCTTCCGGCACGAACAGCTCGGTCATGAACAGGCGATCGCCACTACCGGTGAACTGCTGCGTAAGCGTTTCACGCACGGGCAGGAAGCGCAGCGCAAAGAAGTACATGAACGCACAGCCGATGACGGCCATCAGGGCGGCAGGGGCGGAAATCTCGAACATGCCGAAGGGCTTGAGCCCCATGTCGCGCGCTACACCGTCAACCAGGATGTTGGTCGAGGTGCCGACCATCGTGATGAGCCCACCGAGGATGGTCGCGTACGAGAGCGGGATGAGCAGCCGCGAGGGCGCGATATCGTAGCGCCCGCCGATGGCGATGACGGCGGGAATCATCACCATCACCAGCGGCGTGTTGTTGATGAAGGGCGACACCAGCACCCCGACGAGCAGCATCGCCAGCAGCAGACGGCGCTCGCTGCGCCCGGCCACCGCACCCAACCATTCGCCCAGGCGGTCGACGCATCCGGTCCGGCTCAATGCCCCGCTGATGATGAACAGGCAGGCGATCGTGATCGGTGCGCTGTTGCTGAACACGCCCAGCACCTGCTTGGGATCGAGCAGGCCGAGCACAAGCAGCAGCGCGACGGCGCTCATTACGGCGACGTCGGCCTTGATCCATTCGCGCACGAAAGTCACGAACAGCAGAACGAGGACGAGGGCGACGATCAGGGCCTGGTGACTCTCGATAATGGACATGAAGCACTACGCATTGCGAGTTGAGGACGAGGGCGAAATTACCGCAATGCGTAAAGAACTCAAAAGAATATAAAGTTATCTTTTTATTCCTTTCTTATCGCGAATGGACAAGACCATTGCCGCGGCCGCTTGCGCCGCGACACGGCGCGATTGACCGCCTGCAGGCAAGCGCTTAGCGTTCCGATGAGCTGCCCGCGAATACCACTGCGAATACCACTGTGCAGGAACAAACCGATGCCTCCGGCCCCGCCGCCCGATCAGCTCACCGGCTTCACCATTGCCTACTACGACAGCGCCGCGGAGTCCTTCCGCGAGGGCACGCGCGACCACGACGTCAGCCAGAACATCGACGCCCTGCTCGCCGCCATCGAGGGCGAACCCCCCTACGTCATCCTCGATTTCGGCTGTGGTCCCGGGCGCGATCTTCGTCGTTTCCGTGCGCTCGGCCACGAGGCCGTGGGCCTGGACGGCTCCGAGGCTTTCGTGCTGATGGCGCGGGCCGAGAGCGGCTGCGAAGTGCTGCAGCAGGACTTCATCGCGCTCGAGCTTCCCGCCGCCCGCTTCGATGGCGTATTCGCCAATGCCTCGTTGTTCCATGTCCCGCGGCCGGTCCTGCCTGCGGTCCTGCGCAAGCTGCACGACTGCCTCAAGCCCGGCGGCGTCTTGTTCTGCTCCAACCCGCGCGGCGACAATCAGGAGAGCTTCAGCGGCGACCGCTATGGCTGCTTCTACGATCTGGCGACGTGGCGCCGCTACGTCTCGGCCACGGGTTTCGCGGAACTGCATCACTATTTCCGGCCGCCCGGCTTGCCGCGGGACCAGCAGCCCTGGCTGGCGACGGTCTGGCGCAAGCCCCCGGCGACGCGGCCGCCTGCACCCGACGCTTGTCCGCGCCAATGAACCGAAGGCATCCTGCCCTGTCCCTCCTCCTCCTGGAGAACTGAACGACGATGATGAAACAATACGACTACCTGGTGATCGGCGGCGGCAGCGGCGGTGTCGCCACGGCGCGACGCGCGGCGGAATACGGCGCCCGCGTGCTGTTGATCGAAGCTGGCCGCCTCGGCGGCACCTGCGTGAATGTGGGCTGCGTGCCCAAGAAGGTGATGTGGTACGCGGCGGGCATGGCCGAGGCGCTGCGCGGCGCTGCCGGTTACGGTTTCTCCGTACCACCGCATGGATTCGACTGGAGCGTCCTCAAGCAGCGCCGCGACGCCTACATCCTGCGGCTCAACGGCATCTATGACGGCATGCTCGAGAAGGCCGGCGTCGAGTTGGTGCGAGGCTTCGCGCGCTTCGTCGATGCGCGCACGGTCGAGGTCGACGGCCAGC
>JBFGZP010000475.1:0-2127 GCA_041586695.1 Thauera sp. | reverse complement strand
TCGGTGCCACCCGAGATGGATGACAGCTGCAGGTCGGCCTTGATCTCGCGGTAGACGTAGTCGAAACCCTCGGGCACGAGCGGGCTGCCGGTGCTCATGAGCGCGCGCATGCTGCTCAGCTTGTGCGTCTCGCGCGGCTTGAGGCCGAACTTGGCGGCGGCGTCGATGAACTTGGCCGAGGTGCCGAAGTGGGTCATGCCCTCGGCGTCCGCATAATCGAACAGGATGCGGTTGCCTGCGGCGAAGGGCGAGCCGTCATAAAGGAGCAAGGTCGCTCCGGCCGCCAGGCCCGACACCAGCCAGTTCCACATCATCCAGCCGCAGGTGGTGAAGTAGAACACGCGGTCGCCCGGGCGCACGTCGCTGTGCAGGCGGTGCTCCTTGAGGTGCTGCAGCAGCGCGCCGCCGGCGCAATGCACGATGCACTTGGGCACGCCGGTGGTACCCGACGAGTACATGACATAGAGCGGATGATCGAACGGCAGCGGCTCGAAGGCGATCTCGGTGACGTTGTGGAACGGGGCGACGAAACCGGCGTACATGCGCGCATGCGGAAGGCCGGACAAGTCGTGGCCGGCATGCACGTAGGGCACGACGACCACCCGCTTCAGCGAGGGCAGTTGCGGCACGATCTCGGCGAGCTTGGCCAGGCAGTCGACCGTCTTGCCGCCGTAGAAATAGCCATCGCAGGCGATCAGCACCTTGGGCGCGGTCTGGCCGAAGCGGTCGAGCACGCCCTGCACACCGAAGTCCGGCGAGGCGGAGGTGAAGATGGCGCCGATGCTGGCGGCGGCGAGCATGGCGATGACCGTCTCGGGCATGTTGGGCATGAAGGCGGCGACACGGTCCCCCTTCACCACGCCCTGCTCGCGCAGCGCCGCGGCGAAGTGGGCCACGGCGCGGTATAGCTCGCCGTGGCTCATGCGGTTCTTTACCTTGTCCTCGCCCCAGAACACCAGCGCATCACCCTTGACGCGCGAACGCAACAGGTTCTGCGCGAAGTTGAGCTTCGCATCCGGAAACCAGCGCGCGCCGGGCATCCGGTCGCCGTCGACCAGCACGCGTTCGCCGCGCTCGCCGATCACGCCACCATCCTCCCACACGCTGACCCAGAAGGCTTCGGGCTGCGCCACCGACCATTCGTACAACGCACCGTAGTCGGCAAGTGCGAGCCCCCAGCGCTTTTCCGCCGCGCGGGCGAAGGCGGTGACGTTGGCGGCGGCGATGCGCTCGGGCGACGGGGTCCACAAGGGATGTTCTGCTGGTGCGCTCACTGCTGTCTCCTTCGTTATTATTTAATTGTCCCGCTTATATCTAATCAAACAATTCGCGGATTCTATCCGGTAATGGGACCGATTTGCCAGTACGCGTGTCCATCCACACCGTCTTTGCCGCCCCTTCGGCGTACACGCGCTCCTCGCCGTCGACGAACAGTTCGTACCAGGTCATCAGGCTGCTGCGCCCAGGCTCGCCGACGTACATCCTGACGACGACCGTGCCCGGGTAGTTTACCGGCGCGAGAAAGGTACAACTGGCATTGATGATCACCGGCCCCGTCTCTTCGGCCGGCCCGACCGGAAAGCCCGAATTCTCGATCCATTCGACTCGGGCCTGCTCGAAATAGCGGAAGTACACCGTATTGTTCACGTGGCCATACGCATCCATGTCCCCCCACCTCACAGGGATGCGGGTCGTCAGTACCAGTCTTCGCGTGTTCTCCATGTCTTCATCCGATGTTGTCGAATCAGCGGGCTAATGTAACATACGCACCAGTATGTTTCTTGCAGTCGCCGCGACCCGGCGGGCGGAGATCGACACTCGCAGCCCTACGGCGTAATAGACTTGCACGATCCAAGCTGCGTGCGAACAACCAGAAGATACGAGGAGAACCGGATGGAACGCGAATCAATGGAATTTGACGTACTGATCGTGGGCGGCGGACCAGCAGGTCTTGCGGCGGCGATCCGCTTGAAGCAGCTGGCCGGGGAAAAGGGCCAAGAGCTCGCGGTGTGCCTGATCGAGAAGGGCGCCGAGATCGGCGCCCACATCCTGTCGGGCGCGGTGATGGACCCGCGCGCGATCACCGAGTTGATTCCCGACTGGAAGGAACGCGGCGCGCCGCTCAAC
>JBFGZP010000474.1:0-2133 GCA_041586695.1 Thauera sp. | reverse complement strand
GGTGATGGATGTCACCATGCCCGGGCTTGGCGGCCTGGGTGCCCTCGAGCGGCTGATCGCGCATCATCCCGCTGCCCGAGTCCTGATGTTGTCCGCCCATTTCGATGCACAGACTCCGCTTCGGGCATTGAAGGCGGGCGCTGCGGGGTATCTCTGCAAGCAGGCGCAGCCAGGCGAATTGATACGTGCCGTTGCGCAGGTCGCGCGCGGCGGACGCTACCTGGACCCCGAGCTCGCGCCCCAACTCGCACTTGCCCAGCTCTCGGGTGGTGCCGATCCGCTTGCCGCGCTGACCGATAAGGAGTTCGCCGTCTTCATGAAGCTCGCGCGGGGCATGTCCACGAACGACATCGCCCGGAGCCAGAAGCTTAGCGCAAGCACGGTCGGAACCCACCTGTATCACATCAAACAGAAGCTCGATGTCAGGAGCGTGGCCGAACTGGCGCTGATTGCCGTTCGCTCGGGCTTGGTCGAAGCCCAGGCGCCATGACGGATCCCTGAGCCCTGGCGTGGCTGCCAGCTTGCGGTTTCACGCTTCACTGCATGGCCGTCCGGGCAGCTTGCGCGTGACCGCGTCGAGCGTGCGCCCACCAGCGCAGTCGCGCTCCACCGTGGCCTGATCCTCGCGTCAGGGCCGCGCCACACGAGCTAGTCCAATCGGTCGGCGGGGAGACGCTCGCCGACCTTTATCCGACCATGACCGGCGTAGCGATGAGCGCGCCAGCTGGTTTCCCCTCCCACAAGCCAACAGCTCTCCAGGAGACCCGCATGTCCCTAAAGAACCATTCCGCAAGCCGACGCGAGAGCGGCATGAACGCCCTGACAAAGCTCGCCGCCGCACTTCTCCTCACGCTCTCCGCCGGGGCCTCCGCCGCCAAGGGAACCGGCTACGTGTTCGTCAGCAGCGAGAACGACCATGCCGTCACCGTGCTCGACAGCAAGAACTGGGGGGTCGTGAAGACCATACCGACCGGCCAGCGGCCGCGGGACATGAGGCTTTCCCCGGATGGCAGTCAGCTCTATGTGATCGCGAGCAACGCGAATCGGGTGGATGTCATCGATATCGCGCAGCTCAGGCTGATGCACAGCATTCCAGTCGGCGAGGATCCGGAGATGTTCGACCTCTCGCCCGACGGCAGGCGTCTGTACGTATCGAACGAGGAGGATGCGCAAGTGTCGGTGATCGACCTCGCCACCAGGAAGGCCATCGCCCGGGTCGAGGTCGGCGACGAGCCGGAAGGCGTGCGCGTGTCGCCCGATGGCCGGCGTGTCTATGCGACTTCCGAGGTCGCCAACATGGTGCACGTCATCGACACGGCGAGCCACCAGATCCTCGCCAACGTCGTTGTTCCCAACCGTCCGCGCCGCTTCGCGATGAGCCCGAGCGGCGCCGAGGTGTGGGTCACGAGCGAGCTGGGCGGCAAGGTCAGCGTGCTCGACGGCGCAAGCAACGCAGTGAAGGCGACGATCGACTTCAAGCCCAAGGGCTTCCGGGGCGACGACGTGACGCCCGTCGGGATCGCGATGAGTGCGGACGGCAAGACCGCCTATGTCACCCTCGGGCGGGCCAACCACGTTGCCGTCGTCGATGTCGCAAGCCGCGAAGTCGAGGACTACATCCTCGTCGGCAAGCGTGCCTGGGGCGCAACGCTCAATCGGGACGGCAGCCTGCTGCTGGTGGCGAACGGCCTGTCCGATGACATCTCTATCGTCGACACCAAGAGCCGCAAGGTGCTTCGCTCCGTCCCGGTCGGGCGCGTGCCTCACACCGTGGTGATCGACGATTGAAGGGGAGGGGAGCGAGGCGAAGATCCGCTTCCGCGGCGCTCGCTGGCGCGGGCGCGGCGTCCGCGCAGGCGTCGGTGCGCCTCGCGCATCCGGCTGGCGATCCACGAAGCGGTGGTGTCTGCTCTTCGCCAGCGTTGTGGCCGGCAGGCTGGCGTCGGCGTGGCAGGCCTGCGTCCTTCTCGCGGTCGCCTGGCTATTCGGTGTCGAGGTGCCTTGCAGGGGCTGCCCCTGCGCGCTGCCGGTGGTGATCCTTGCGGGAATGATGGCCGGCACGCGCGGCCTGCTTCTGCCTTGCCGCAGGCGGATGCGACCGCGGCGAGGGATGCCCGGGCGCACCGGAGGGGC
>JBFGZP010000473.1:0-2133 GCA_041586695.1 Thauera sp. | reverse complement strand
GGAGCCGAAGGCGAGCGTGCCGTCGGCGAGCAGGGCGTAGAACAGCGGCTTCACCGCGAGGCGGTCGCGCGCCATGAAGAAGGTGTCGCGGTTGCGGTCGAACAGGGCGAAGGCGAACATGCCGCGGAAGCGCTGCACGCAGTCCTCGCCCCAGGCCTCCCACGCATGGACGATGACTTCGGTGTCGCTGCGGGTGTGGAAGACGTGGCCGAGCGCTTCCAGCTCGGGCACGAGCTCCTGGAAGTTGTAGATCTCGCCATTGAACACCACCGCCACCGAGCCGTCCTCGTTGAACAGCGGTTGCTGGCCGGTGGATAGATCGATGATGGACAGGCGTCGGTGTGCGAGGGCGACGCCGGGCTCGAAGTGGTAACCGCCTTCGTCCGGTCCGCGATGGTGCTGGACGTCGTTCATGCGGCGCACGAGTTCGCGGTCGAAGTCGCGCTTGCCGCGGGTGTCGAATAGGCCGGCAATGCCGCACATGATGGGCGTTCCTCAGTTTCCGGGCGGCGCTCAGGCCGCGGTTCGTGCGGCCGGAGCCGCATCCAGAAGGGTCTGGTAGAGCATGGCATAGCGATCGACCATGCCGTCGAGGCTGAATTCGGCCTCGGCGCGCCGCCGACCGGCTGCGCCATGCAGTTGTCGCATTGCAGCATCTTCTGCCAGGCTTAGCAACGCCTGTGCCAGCGCAGCAGGATCCTCGCGTGGCACGAGCAGACCGGTCTCGCCCGGCACGACGAGCTCGGGGTTGCCGCCGACATTCGTGGCAACCACCGCCAGGCCGCTCGCCATGGCCTCGAGGACGGTGTTGGAGATGCCCTCGGTCCTGGACGGCAGCACGAAGACATCGAGGCTGCGCATCACGTCCGGCACATCCCGGCGCTCGCCCGCGAGCCAGACGAAATCGCCGATGGCGGAATTGCGTATCTCGGCTTCGACCTCGGCACGCAGCGGGCCGTCGCCGGCGATCACCAGGCGCATGGCCCCAGCCGCCTCCCCGCCCTGCCGGCGCGCAAGGGCGAAGCCGCGCACCAGGTTCACCTGGTCCTTGACCGCCTGCAGGCGCCCGACCGTGCCGATGAGGAGCAGGCCGGGCTCGACGAAGGGCGAACCCGCGAGCGCGGTGCGTCCGCCTGTTGCCGGGTGGAAGCGCCAGGTATCGACGCCGTTGCAGATTCTCGTGACCCGGCCGGCTGCAACCCCGACGCGTTCCACCAGATAGGATTCGATATGCGCGGACAACGCCACGTAACGGCTGACGAAGGGGCTGTACACGCGCCGCAGGAGCTGGAATTTGCGCCGCGTGCCGTGGGGATCGGACACGTCCCAGCCGTGTTCGCTGTGCACCCGCACCGGCACGCCCGCCGCACGCGCGGGCACGACGGCCTCGAGCGCGGCGAGGTTACGGGTGTGCACGATCGCCGGGCGATGCCTGCGAAACAGGCGAAAGAGCTGCGGGTAAAGCTTGACGCCATGGCCGGGCGACTTGTGCAGCGAGATGAAGTCGACGTCGTCGCGGCTGATTCGCTGGCAGAAGGCCGGTGCGCACTGGGTGAGCGCCACGACTGCATGGCGAAAACGCTCGGCCGGCATGCGGTTGATCAGGTTGACGACGCCGTTTTCCAGCCCGCCGACGTCGAAGCTGTACAACAGGTGCATCACCAGCGGACGCGGGTCGCCCATCACGCCCCCCTGCTCGCGACCGGCTCGGGTCCTGCGGCGTGCGACGTGCCGGCCGCAGTGCGCTGCGCCGGCGCGCTGCCGGCGGCCTCGAGCAGCCAGTCGAGCATGCGCAGATGAGCCTGCCAGCTGTAGGCCTCGAGCACGCACTCGCGCGCCGCGGCGCCCATCAGCGCGCGCCGGCCGGGGTCGCCGAGCAGGTCGACGACATGGGCGCAGAAGGCCTCGGCGTCGGCGGCGACCTCGAAATGCCGCCCCGGTTCGGCCGCCAGGCCGGTGGCGGGCGCGGCCGACACCACCACCGGGCGCGCCATCGCCATCGCCTCGAGGACCTTGTTCTGGATGCCGCGGGCGATGCGCAGCGGGGCGACGACGACGTCGGCGTGGGCGATCCAGGGGCGCACGTCGGGCACGGTGCCGGTGATGAAGACGCCCTCGCCTGCCAGCGCCCGC
>JBFGZP010000472.1:0-2142 GCA_041586695.1 Thauera sp. | reverse complement strand
GAAGCGGAGATCCTGCGCGCTCAGCCGTCCCCGGCCGGATCGTAGGGCACGACGTTCTCCTGCTCGGCCGGGTCGTTGCGGGCGACGATCGCGCGCGCCGGGGCGGTGGCGCTGAGGTTGGCGGCCTGGTGCGGGACATCCGGCGGGATGAACAGGAACTCCCCCGCGGCGCTCACCACGCGCTCGCGCAGGCCCGGCCCGAAGCGCGTCTCGACCTCGCCCTCGAGCACGTAGATCGCGGTCTCGTAGCCGCGATGGCTGTGCGGGGCCGCGACGCCGCCGGGCGGGATGACCACCAGGTGCATCGACAGGCCGCGGCTGCCCGCGGTCTCGCCGGAGACACCGACGAAATAGGGCAGGCGCTGGCGGGTCAGGACTTCGCGCCCGGGGCGCAGGGCGACGACGGTCTGGGGCGGAGGGGTATCTGGAGACGGCATGCGGGTCTCGCTTTGATGGCGGCGCGGCGAGACGGCCGCGCTCCCTTCAAGCTAGACCGTGGACGCCGGGCTGTCGAGGACGCTGCCGAGGGAAAACCAGCGCGGGCGCGGCGGGCGAAAAAAAACCGCGACCCGAAGGGCGCGGCGGTCGATACGGTTCCGACGATCAGGCGCGCGTGCGGCGGCGCGTCGCGCCGAGACCGAACAGGCCCAGTCCGAGCAGGGCCAGGCTCGCAGGCTCGGGGACCGCAAGAGGCTGAATAGCCGCTGCCTGGACAGCACCGGTAAGATTGAGAGTCAATTGATAGTTCGATCGCGTGCTTGCTGCGCCGACGTTGGCGTCGGAAAAGTGCAGCAGATAGCTGGCGGAGAATCCGCCGACGGTCGATGTATCCAGCAGCGCCGTGAAGCCCATGGACGACCCTGACGCGAGGTCCATGAACGACGCCAGATTGGTAGTCAGCTTTGCGGTGTCGCCGCTACCGACGATGCCATCGAGGTCCAGCCCAATGCGATCGACGGCGAACAGGTTGAAAAGCCCGAAGCCCGCGCTGGCCACATCGCCGACGAAGAAGGTCCCCACGTCCAGGTCCAGAGTAAGCAACTCCGATCCAGCGTTGAACGAGGGCGCGGCGTGCAGCAGGTACTCATACGTGAGCGTCTGCGTGGTGTTGTTACCGGCCGGACGCGAGTACGAGGCGGTGAGCGAGTTGTCGCCTCCGTTCGGCTGCGTCTTGTTCGCGACCGAGGTGTAGGCCACCGAGCTGGCGCCGGCGACGTTCCCGCTGCCCACGAAGCCATCGAGGTTCGAAAGCGGCGCGGTGAGCGTCGACAAAGCGGTGGTCGAGCCAACGGCTGTCAGCGACGCCACCCCGTTCGTGCTCGTGGCGCCGAAAAGCGTCCAGCCGGCGCTGAGCAACGAAGTCCCCGCCACGCTGGGGCCGCTCCGGGTCTGCGTCAGGGTTCCCGTCGTGCTCAAGCTTGCGGTGACGCCGGTCAGGACACCGAGCGCCGAATCGAACTTGGCGAAGCTGCCGAATGTTGCGGTACTCGCCGTGCTCGACACCGGCGACGAGTTCGCGGTCTCGTCGGATGCACTGAGGTCGGCAGTCGTTCGCTGCGAGTCCAACTGGACAACGAGCAGCGCATGCGCCGGTAAGGTCATGAAACAGGCGCCCATGGCGAGCGCGAGGGCCACGGGGCGGAATCTTGAGGTGTTTTGGGTGTTCATTCGGGGTTCCCCTGAGCAAGCGCGTCCACGATTGGACAAGCAAGCATAAGCACAGCCCGTGCCACAAATAGATTGCCTTTTGCAAACAGCAACTTGACTTAATATGTTTGGCCAAATTCACAAGGAAACGTAAAATTCACCGACAACTTCTGAGACGATTCTGGACGCGCCCGCCGCATCCCGGCCGCGCGCCGCGTGAAGGGCTTCACACGGCAGGCTCGATGCCGGCCGGTCGCAGCAGCCGGCGGGACCATCCGGGCGCGGTCGGCCAACGCGGCCCGGGCGCGAAGCATTGATGCAAATACACTTTAACTGTCAAATTTACCGACAACCAAGCCGATCGCATAAGCGCCGCCTTGCCGCCCGCACGGACGCTCAGCGCAGCCGCTCATCCTCGAGGCACTGCAGCAACGGACGATAGACGCGGGCGGCTAGCGCGAAAAACTCCTCGTCGAGCGGCGTGGCTGCGCCCCT
>JBFGZP010000471.1:0-2157 GCA_041586695.1 Thauera sp. | reverse complement strand
CGCCAGCTCACCCAGGACAGCCTGCGCGCCGCGATCGGCATCGTCCCGCAGGACACCGTGCTGTTCAACGACACCCTGTTCTACAACATCCAGTACGGCCGCCCCAGCGCCAGCCGCGACGAGGTCGAGGCCGCCGCCCGCGCCGCCCAGCTCGAGCATTTCATCCGCCAGCTTCCCGACGGCTACGACACCCGCGTCGGCGAACGCGGCCTCAAGCTCTCCGGCGGCGAGAAGCAGCGCGTCGCCATCGCCCGCGCCCTGCTGAAGAACCCGGCGATCCTGATCTTCGACGAGGCCACCTCGGCGCTGGACTCCAAGACGGAGAAGGCGATCCAGGCCCAGATCGAGCTCGCCGCCGAGGGCCGCACCGCGCTGGTGATCGCCCACCGCCTGTCGACGATCATGTATGCCGACGAGATCATCGTGCTCGACGCCGGCCGCATCGTCGAGCGCGGCCGGCATGGCACGCTGCTGGCGCAGGGCGGGGCGTACGCGCAGATGTGGCTGCTGCAGCAGCAGGAGGAGGACCGTCCCGGCGGCGAGCCGGCAGCGGGCTGAAACAGAAACGGCGCCCGGAGGCGCCGTCTTGTTGAAGCGGGTGCAAGTTCAGGCGGCGGCCTTGCACCTGCGCACGCCCATCATCCCGAGCAGGGCGAGGCCCGCGAGGGCCAGCGAGCCGGGCTCGGGCGCGCTTCCACCGCCGCCGCCGGTGCCTCCACCGTTCATCGTCGTGCCGCCTACTGCCGCGAGCTTGATGTAGTCGTAACTCGTAACGGTCTTCGTCCCCCATGTCCTGCAACTACCATTTGATCGATATCTGACGCACACGCTCTGGGTCGTCGTATCGTTGGTGACACCCACTCCGGACTCGAAGCCACCCGCCCCAATCAGCCAGAAGCTAGAGTAGATGTTGGGCTGATTCGGATTGATGACCGAGCCGTTCCCCGCAGTTGCGAGGTTGACCACGCCGGTGCCCTGGTTCGAGTAATTTCCCACCAGGGTCCAGCCTGTCAGATTCGCATAAGTGCTTCCAACAGGCGTGGGTGCCCCGGCGCCCGTGTATGCAAGGACAAAGAAATCGCTGTCACTGGTCGTCCAGCCGATACTTGCCGTATCGAGCCTGATCTTTTGGCTGTTGCTGGAAAAATCGAGCAGGATCGAATCGGCGCGACCCTCATTGTCCAGCGCATGCTCAGGACTTACGAACTCACTCGTGTCGCGCTCGCTATTGGTCGGATTTGCGGCGTCCTTATTGTAGACGCCCAAACCACCTGACCAAATTGGCAGGTAGGCGGCCTCGAGCGTTTGTGTGTTCAGGCCGCCCGTTCCACCCGTTCCCGACAATGCAGAAGCAGTCGCGCTAACCGTATTATCCGTGAACGTCCGCGTGTTACCCCACGCGGAAGACCCATAGGCGATCGGCGTGCTCACGTTCGTCTCGGCGGTATTGGTAGTCGAATTCTTGTACATCGCGAGATTGAAGCTGACGGCCGAAAACGCAGGGGTGCTGAGCCAGCCTGCCGCAATGATCGAAGCACCTAAGATCCAGTTCTTTTTCATGATTTCACTCCGGTCACGTCTGTAGTTCTTCTTTAGCAAATTTCACACCTACTAAAGATTCACATACCAATCAATGCGTTGAGAACGACTTTCGGCCGCAGCATGGCGCACATGTAAAATTTCCCGACGAATTCGGCAAACCTGGCTTACATGCCCAATTCGAGCAACAGCGCCTTGACTTCGGCAGGCGCGGGTGCCGCATGAATCGTCCCCGGCAACCCGCGCAGCTCGGCGCGCGCCTCGTCGTGCCTGCCCTTGGTCGCGAGCACGCTGGCGAGATGGAATCGGACCTCCGCGTTGCCCGGATCGCGCAGGCGCGCATCGCGCAGGATGCCGATCGCTTCGTCGGCGCGTCCGGCGCGGGCCAGCGCCCAGCCAAGGGTATCGAGCGCGGGCACCGAGGACGGGTCGAGCGCGACCGCCTGGCGCGCAATCTCAACGGCGCCGGGGTCGGCGAGTTCGAGCAGCGCGTTCGCGAGGTTGTTGTGCACGGCGGCATCACCCGTCCCCTCGCCGATCAGGCGCTCGTATTCCCTGCGCGCGTCGGCCCACAGCGCTTCGCGCATGAACAGTTCGCCCAGGCCCTTGCGCACTTCG
>JBFGZP010000470.1:0-2160 GCA_041586695.1 Thauera sp. | reverse complement strand
GGTTCTGGTGCACGGTGGTGCAGGTGGCGTGGGCCATGTCGCCGTGCAATTGGCCAAGCGGCTCGGCGCTGAGGTCTATGCCACCTGCAGTGGCGGCCAGGCAATGGACATCATTGCCGGCTACGGCGCCACTGCCATCGACTACAAGACCGAGAAAGTGGCCGACTACGTCGCAAAACACACCGGCGGCGCCGGCTTCGAGGTGATCTTCGATTCGGTGGGCGGCGCCAACCTGACGCAATCCTTCGAAGCGGCGGCCCTCAATGCACAGGTCGCCACAACGGTCTCGCTGCTGCAACTGGACCTGACACCCATGCACTTCAAGGGCCTGTCGCTGCACGTGGTCTTCATGCTGATCCCGATGCTGCACGACCACCAACGCGAAGTGCACGGCGACATCCTGGCCAAGCTGGCCGCGATCGTGGATGCGGGCGCGCTGAAGCCCTTGCTGGACAAGGAGCGTTTTGAGCTCGCCGAGGTCGGCCAGGCCCATGCCCGCCTGAGCAGCGGGCAGGCGATCGGGAAGGTCGTCGTTGAAGTCTGATCTGCCGCCGCTCGACGCGCCCGGGCGCGGCGGCTTCCCGGCCATCAACCGGGGCTGCAACGCTGTCTTGCGCCCGAATCGCCTGGGCCTGGGCCCGGTCCTGCCGCTGGAGGGCCATGCCGGCGGGCCGGACCAGCCTGCTGTCGTCGGCGGCGCAGGCGCCGGTCGATCTGGCCGCGCTGGCCGGTGGGCGCAAGCTCGACGACATGGCCGCCTACGCACAGAGCAAGCCGGCGCTGACGATGTGGTCGCGTCATCTGGCGCTTTCGCTCGGCAAGGACGGGCCGATGGTCGTCGCGGTCAACCCCGGGTCGATGCTTGGCAGCAAGATGGTGAAGGAGGCCTTCGGCGTGGCCGGTGGCGACATCGGCATCGGCGCCAAGATCCTGGCACATGCCGCGCTTTCGGACGAATTTACGGACGCGTCGGGAAGGTACTTTGACAACGATGCGGGCAGGTTCGCCGAGCCTCATCCCGACGCGCTCGACCCGCGCAAGTCGGCCCAGGTCGTGCAATCGATCGAGACCCTGCTGCGCGCCCAGGCCTGAACAACCGACAAACCACGACTCGAACCAGGAGAAGACTGATCATGAAAGCCGTTGCCTACCGGACCCCCGGCCCCATCGAGCGCGAAGACGCGCTGCAGGACATCACCCTCGACAAGCCCCAGGCCACCGGCCGCGACCTGCTCGTCAAGGTCCACGCCGTCTCGGTTAACCCGGTGGATGCCAAGCTTCGCGTGCGCAAGGCGCCGGAGGCGGGCGCATGGGGCATCCTAGGCTTCGACGCCGCCGGCGTCGTCGAGGCTGTCGGGCCCGAGGTGAAAGCCTTCAAGGCCGGCGACGCGGTCTTCTATGCCGGCTCCATCACCCGGCCCGGCACCAACAGCGAGTACCACCTCGTCGACGAACGCATCGTGGGCCACAAGCCCGCCACGTTGAGCGATGCCGAGGCCGCGGCGCTGCCGCTGACGGCGATCACCGCCTGGGAGATGCTGTTCGACCGGCTCGACGTCAAGCGCCCGACGGCCCAGGGCGGCCAGGCCATCCTCGTGATTGGCGGCGCCGGCGGCGTCGGCTCGATCACGATCCAGCTGCTGCGCGCTTTGACCGACCTGACTGTGATCGCCACCGCGTCGCGGCCCGAGACGCAGGCCTGGGTGCGCGAGTGCGGCGCCCATCATGTGATCGACCACCGCCAGCCGCTAGCGCCGCAAGTGAAGGCGCTCGGCCTCGGTGCGCCCGGCTTCGTGTTCTCGACCACGCAGACCGACGCCCATTTCGCCGACATCGTCGAGCTGATCGCACCGCAGGGCCGCTTTGGCCTAATCGACGACCCGGCGCAACTCGACGCACTCCCGCTGAAAGGCAAGGCCGTGTCGCTGCACTGGGAGCTGATGTTCACGCGCTCGATGTTCGGCACGCCGGACATGGCGCGGCAGGGGCAGTTGCTCGATGAGGTGGCGGCACTGGTCGACGCGGGGCGCATCCGCTCGACGGCCACCGAAACCGCTGGCAGGATCGATGCAGCGACATTGCGTCGGGTGCATGCACAGATCGAAAGCGGCTCGGCCCACGGCAAGATCGTGCTCGAAGGATTCTGAGGCCGACATGACG
>JBFGZP010000469.1:0-2166 GCA_041586695.1 Thauera sp. | reverse complement strand
CGTGCGGGGGTTCGTCATGGATTTTCAGATAGCACTGCTGCTGGGACAGGACGGCATCACCAACGGCGCGATCTACGCGCTGCTGGCGCTGGCGCTGGTCCTGGTGTTTGCGGTCACGCGGGTGATCTTCATCCCGCAGGGGGAGTTCGTCGCCTATGGCGCGCTGACGCTGGCGATGCTGCAGGGCGGGGCGACACCGGCGACGGTATGGCTGCTCGTCGGCATGGGGGTGGCGGTGGCGGCGATCGACGGTCTGGCGGCGCTGCGCGCGCGCCAGAGCGGACGGCTCGCCGGCGTGCTGGGGTGGAACCTGGCCTATCCGCTGGTGCTGCTCGGCCTGCTGTCGTCGCTGTCGCTGCCGGAATTGCCGATGGCGATCCAGGTGCTGCTCGCGCTCGCCATCGTGGTGCCGATGGGCCCGCTGATGTACCGCCTGGTGTACCAGCCGATCGCCGCCGCGCCGGTACTGATCCTGCTGATCGTTTCGGTGGCGGTGCACGTGGCCATGGTCGGCCTCGGCCTGCTGTTCTTCGGCGCCGAGGGCCAGAGGACGCCGCCCTTCAGTGACGCCCGTTTCGAAGTCGGGCCGATGCTCGTGTCCGGGCAGACGATCTGGGTCATCGTCGCCTCGTTCGTGCTCATCGTCGCGCTCTACCTGTTCTTCGAGCGCACGCTCTACGGCAAGGCCTTGCGCGCGACCGCGATCAACCGCGTCGGCGCGCGCCTGATGGGCATCTCGCCCTCGCTCGCGGGCAAGCTCACCTTCTTCCTCGCCGCGCTCATCGGCGCGCTCTCCGGCGTGCTGATCGCGCCGATCACTACCATCTACTACGACACCGGCTTCCTGATCGGCCTCAAGGGCTTCGTCGCGGCCATTATCGGCGGCCTGGCGAGCTACCCGATCGCCGCCATCGGCGCGGTCATGGTCGGCCTGCTCGAGGCCTTCTCCTCGTTCTGGGCGAGCGCCTACAAGGAAGTGATCGTGTTCACGCTGATCATCCCGGTGCTGCTGTGGCGCTCGCTCACCAGTCGCCACGTGGAGGAAGAGGAATGACTGCCCGCCTGCCCGGCGGCCGCCTCCCGCCCGCGTCCGCACCGGCACCCGCCGTCCAATCGAAAGGGGACTCCCGCATGCTCTCGCCACGCCTCATCCTTGGCGTCTTCCTCGCCATCCTGGCCGTGGCACCGATGCTGCTGCCGCCGTTCTACGTCACCCTGCTCAACTACATCGGCCTGTACGCGATGGTCGCGCTCGGACTCGTGCTGCTCACCGGGGTGGGCGGCCTGACCAGCTTCGGCCAGGCTGCCTTCGTCGGCCTGGGCGCCTACACCACCGCCGTGCTCACCACCGCCACCGACCTGCCCGGCTGGATCGCGTGGGCCGGCGGCTCGCCCTGGCTCGCGCTCGTCATCGGCCTGGTGTTCACCGCCGCGGTGGCGCTCATCCTCGGCTCGTTGACGCTGAAACTCTCCGGCCACTTCCTGCCCCTGGGAACGATCGCCTGGGGCATCAGCCTGTACTACCTGTTCGGCACCATGCAGACCCTGGGCGGGCACACGGGCCTCTCGGGCGTGCCGCCGATCGAGGTGTTCGGCTGGGCGCTCGACGAGGGCCACGAGATCTACTACCTGATCTGGGTGTTCCTGCTCGCGGCAGTGCTCACCACCCAGAACCTGCTCGACTCGCGTGAAGGCCGCGCCATCCGGGCCTTGAAGGGCGGCATGGTGATGGCCGAGGCGATGGGAGTGAACACCTCGCGCTCGCGCATGATCATCTTCCTCATCGCCGCCCTGCACGCCTGCGCCTCGGGCTGGCTCTACGCCCACATGCAGCGTTTCGTGAACCCCACACCCTTCGGCCTTCACATCGGCATCGAGTACCTGTTCATGGCCGTGGTGGGCGGCGCCGGCCACGTCTGGGGTGCGCTCGTGGGTGCCGGCCTGATCACCGTGATGAAGCAGTGGCTGCAGGACATCCTGCCCGCGCTGCTGGGCGAGAGCGGCAACTTCGAGGTGATCGTGTTCGGTCTCATGATGGTGATCGTGCTCCAGCGCGCCCGAGACGGGCTGTGGCCCATCCTCGCCCGCCTGGTGCCGGTGAAGGCTGCGCGCAAGACGATCGACGCGAGCGCGCCGATGCTGGCGCGGCGCACCCTGCCCGCGGCG
>JBFGZP010000468.1:0-2167 GCA_041586695.1 Thauera sp. | reverse complement strand
TCGGCGCCTTCACCGTCGGCGACCAGTTGCTGTGGGGCGCGGCCGAACCGCTGCGTCGCATGCTCCGTATTCTGCTCGAGCGTTAAGAAAATCGCTTTCGGTCCGTTAACAGGGGGCAGATGCCCCCTGTTTGTTTTTCGGGGTTGTTTGTTTGCGGTACGAATTCACGCTGAATCCCTTGCAATTGAGCGGATTGCTGCGTGAAGCTCGTGAAAATGCTAGATTGCTAGCCCAAATCCATGACGCTTTGTAAATCCAGGCTTGGCTTCGGGGGAAACACGGTTTGAAGACCACCATGAAAACGTCGCTCAAAGCATCTCTGATCGCGGTAGCGATCGCCTCGCTCCCTCTGGGTAGTCACGCTGCCGGCCTGGGACAGATCAACGTTTTCAGTGGCTTGGGGCAGCCGTTGCGTGCCGAGATCCAGGTCAGTGCGACGCCACAGGAACTGCAGTCGCTGTCGGCCCGCATCGGTTCGCCGGAGGCCTTTCGGGCCGCAAACCTGGCCTACGCTCCGGTCGTGCCAGGTCTAAGGGTCAGCGTCGATACGCGCTCATCGCGGCCCGTCATCCGCCTGTCGAGCGATCGACCGATCAACGAGCCTTTCGTCGATTTGCTGGTCGAGCTCAACTGGGCGACAGGACGGCTGTCGCGCGAATACACCTTCCTCCTCGACCCGGTCGACATCGCGGCGCCGAAGCCGGTCGCGGCCGCCGTCGATACGCCGGCTCCCAGGCCCGCAGCGCGCGCCGCAGCGGCACCGCCGGTCCAGTCTCCCGCTGCGAGTGGCCCGGAGCGCTACACGGTTCGCCGCGGCGACACGCTGCGTCGGATCGCTGGCGCCAACGTCCATTCGGGCACGAGTCTCGACCAGATGCTGATCGCGCTGTTTCGCGCCAATCCGGATGCATTCGATGACGAAAACATAAGCCGTCTGCGCGCCGGAAGCGTGCTCACGATTCCGCCTGCCGACGCGGTGCGAGCGATCGACCAGGCCGAGGCCCGTCGCGAGATCCGCGCCCAGGCGGCCGATTTTCAGGCCTATCGAAAGGGGCTCGCAACGGCAACGGCTGCGCAGCGGCCGACGCCGGCGGCCGATGCCGGCCAGGCCAGTGCCGGCCAGGTCGTGCCCAGAGTCGAAGATGCGCGCACGCCCGCAGATGCGGGCGATCAACTGCGTGTTTCGACCGCGCGCGCCGAAGGCGCGGGCGACGCCGAGAGCCGCCTGCAGGCGCTCGAGGAGGAATTGGCAACACGCGAGAAGGCGCTCGAGGAGGCGAACGCGCGCCTCGGACAACTGGAACAGAGCATTCGCGACCTGCAGAAGCTTCTCGAAGTGCAAGGCGGCTCGCTCGGGCAGATGCAGCAGCAGGCCGGCGCGGCGCCCGCGGCGCCCGCTACACCGGCTCCCGCCGTCGTGACGGCACCGCCCACGGTTGCGGCCGAGGCGCAGCCTGCACCTGCACCTGCACCTGCACCTGCACCTGTTCCGGCGCCGGCAGCGCCGCCTGCGGCTGCCGCGCCAGCGCCCGAGCCGGCGCAGCCGAGCTTTGTCGATTCCCTGATGGCCGACCCTGCCGTGCTGGCGGGTGGTGGCGGCATCCTGGTGTTGTTGCTCGCCTATGCCGGGCTCAAGGCGCGCCAGCGCCGCAAGGATGCCGAAGCTGCAGCGGGCGGTGGCGCCTTGCTGAGCGAGTTCCCGGCAGACAGCCAGGCCGCGTTCGGTGGAACCGGAGGCCAGAGCGTCGACACCGGAAACAGCCTCATTCACACCGACTTCAGCCAATCCGGGCTGTCCTCCATCGATACGGACGAGGGTGTCGACCCGGTCGCCGAAGCGGATGTGTACATGGCCTACGGTCGTGATGCGCAAGCCGAGGAGATTCTTCAGGATGCCATGAAGGCGGACCCGACGCGCACCGCGATTCACCTGAAATTGCTCGAGATATACGCTCAGCGCAAGAGCGTGAAGCAGTTCGAGGCGGTGGCGACCGAGCTGTCTTCCCGCAGTGGCGGACAGGGACGCGATTGGGAGAAGGCCGCAGCGATGGGCCGCAAGCTCGATCCCGAGAACCCGCTGTACAACAAGGGTGAAGAGGCCGACGACGACATCTTCGCACCGCGCACCGAGATGCCCGCCGGCGGCGTCGTGCCGGGTGTCGCCGCG